>NZ_CP109445.1:3760000-3990000 GCF_036227245.1 Streptomyces sp. NBC_01477 | reverse complement strand
GGCCATGTTCGGTGATGGGACGTGCTCCTTGAGCTGGGTGTGGCCGCAGAGACCAGCGAGAAGCGACTGTTTACTAAAAACACAGGTCCGTGCGAAGCCGTAAGGCGATGTATACGGACTGACGCCTGCCCGGTGCTGGAACGTTAAGGGGACCGGTTAGTCACATTTCGGTGTGGCGAAGCTGAGAACTTAAGCGCCAGTAAACGGCGGTGGTAACTATAACCATCCTAAGGTAGCGAAATTCCTTGTCGGGTAAGTTCCGACCTGCACGAATGGCGTAACGACTTCTCGACTGTCTCAACCATAGGCCCGGTGAAATTGCACTACGAGTAAAGATGCTCGTTTCGCGCAGCAGGACGGAAAGACCCCGGGACCTTTACTATAGCTTGATATTGGTGTTCGGTTCGGCTTGTGTAGGATAGGTGGGAGACTGTGAAGTCATGGCGCCAGCCGTGGTGGAGTCGTCGTTGAAATACCACTCTGGTCGTGCTGGATGTCTAACCTCGGTCCGTGATCCGGATCAGGGACAGTGTCTGGTGGGTAGTTTAACTGGGGCGGTTGCCTCCTAAAGGGTAACGGAGGCGCCCAAAGGTTCCCTCAGCCTGGTTGGCAATCAGGTGTTGAGTGTAAGTGCACAAGGGAGCTTGACTGTGAGACTGACGGGTCGAGCAGGTACGAAAGTAGGGACTAGTGATCCGGCGGTGGCTTGTGGAAGCGCCGTCGCTCAACGGATAAAAGGTACCCCGGGGATAACAGGCTGATCTTCCCCAAGAGTCCATATCGACGGGATGGTTTGGCACCTCGATGTCGGCTCGTCGCATCCTGGGGCTGGAGTCGGTCCCAAGGGTTGGGCTGTTCGCCCATTAAAGCGGTACGCGAGCTGGGTTTAGAACGTCGTGAGACAGTTCGGTCCCTATCCGCTGCGCGCGTAGGAGTCTTGAGAAGGGCTGTCCCTAGTACGAGAGGACCGGGACGGACGAACCTCTGGTGTGCCAGTTGTCCTGCCAAGGGCATGGCTGGTTGGCTACGTTCGGGAGGGATAACCGCTGAAAGCATCTAAGCGGGAAGCCTGCTTCGAGATGAGGGCTCCCACCCACTTGATGGGGTAAGGCTCCCAGTAGACGACTGGGTTGATAGGCCGGATGTGGAAGCCTCGTAAGGGGTGGAGCTGACCGGTACTAATAGGCCGAGGGCTTGTCCTCAGTTGCTCGCGTCCACTGTGTGGTTCTGAAACAACCAGCCACCACACACCCGTGCCACATTGTGGTGTCTGGGTGGTGGTGTGTGTTTCATGGTGTTTCGGTGGTCATAGCGTTAGGGAAACGCCCGGTTACATTCCGAACCCGGAAGCTAAGCCTTTCAGCGCCGATGGTACTGCAGGGGGGACCCTGTGGGAGAGTAGGACACCGCCGAACAATTATTGATAGAGCGTCAGCCCCCGTGCAAAGCACGGGGGCTGACGCTTTTTTGCGTTGATGGCCTTGCGGCTGTCACGCGCGGCGGGTCTGGTCGATCGCGTGGCCGTCGCCCGGTCGAGCAGGTCGCACAGGGCCGCGTGCTCGGCACCGGCCTTGCGGCCGGGGTAGCTGCTGGGGTGGCCTGACCGGCGCCCCGGAGCCCGGTCGCGGGGCCTGGCCCCGGGGTGAGGTCAGGGCAGGCGGCGCACGCTTTGGCGGAGGACCGTGTGGGTGCCCAGGAGGTGGCGGGACTGGGTGGTGCTGCGGGGGGCGCCCGGGTGGGCGGGCTCTTCCGCGAGGGCCAGGCGGACGGCCTCGCGGCCGAGTTCGTACGCGGGGATGTTGACCGTGGTGAGCGGGGGGTTGAGGTCCTGGGCGAGGCCGTCGTTGTTGTAGCCGACGACGGAGATGTCGTCCGGCGTACGCAGCCCGTACTCGCGCATCGCGGCCATCGCCCCGGCGGCGGCCTGGTCGTCGCCGGCGAAGACTGCGGTGAAGTCGGGGCGCCCGTCGCAGTCGGCGAGGATCCGGCGCATGGCGGCGTAGCCGTGGGCGCGGCCGAGGCCGACGCCGGCGATGCGCTCGGCGGCAGGGCCGAGGCCGTGGTCGGCGAGGGCGCGGCGGTAGCCGGCGATGCGGGGTTCCACGGTGGTGTGCCCCGGCATCGTGCCGAGGTAGAGGATGTCGCGGTGGCCTGCGGACAGCAGGTGGCTGACGACGGCGTACGCGCCGGCCTCGTTGTCGTACTCGATGACGAGGACGGGCATGTCGGCGCTGGGCGCGGGTCTGCCGCACAGCACCAGGCGGGAGCCGGCGGCGGCCAGTCCGTGGGCGTATTCGGTGAGCCTCGCCTGGTAGCGCTCGTCCTCGACGGCGCCGCCGACCAGGACCACGAATTCCGAGCGCTGCTCGCGCATCATCTGGACCAGGGCGAGTTCGCGGGCCTCGTCGCCGCCGTGGCTGCACACCATGCACAGCCGGCCGCGGGCGGCGGCCTCCTGCTCGACGCCCTGGGCGACGGTGGCGTAGAAGGCGCTGTCCACGGAGGAGACGATGACCGCGACCGTCTTGGGTCCGGTGCCGGCCAGCGCCCTGGCGCGGCCGTCGATGACGTAGTCGAGGTCCTTGACGGCCCGCAGCACCTTGGCGCGGGCCGCGGCGGATGTGGGGTAATTCCCGGCCAGCACCCGCGAGACGGTGGCTACCGAGACGCCCGCCCTGTCCGCGACGTCGCGGATGGTGACGCGGCGGGCGCCGCCGCTGATCGTGCCCGGCCCTGGTGAAGTCTCCGCCATCCCCGCCATCCGATGTCCCCGGCGTGCCGGTGTCCGTTACGACCGCGCCGCCGCCCAGCGTAATGGCCGTACTGCGGCGGCGCGGGTCAGTGCATGTCAGTGGTTTGAGGCGTAATCCTTCGCATAGTCCTCGGCGATCCGGTCCAGGCCCATATTGCGCATCTTCTTGACGGTGCCGTCCCAGGCGCTGAGCGGTTTGCGGCCGGCGACGATCGAGCCGACGGTGTCGGTGCGCAGGGTGTCGATGGCCGCGCCGACCCGGCTGCTGGTCTCGGACTGGAGGCCGAAGCGGGGGTTGCGCACCAGCATCGGGGCGACCTTGAGCTGCCAGGCGTGGTTGCGCTTGACGACGTCGGGGCGGCCGGGCAGGTAGAGCACCTGGGGGGCGTCGCACAGGTACTTGACGGGCAGCTGCACCGGGTTCTCGACCAGGCCCAGCTCGGTGGGGATGGGCGAGCCGCTCTGGTCGCGGGTGAAGTGCGTGCCCTCGACGCCGTAGTGGTTCAGTTCGTACTCCTTGGTGCCGAAGGGCGCCGCCAGGTAGTCGAGCACCCGCAGGATCAGCTTGATGCGGTCCGGGCTGGTCTTCTTCAACGCGGTGTAGCCCCACGCGCCCTTCGCCCGCTGCATGCCGGGCCTGGCTCCGTTGGAGGGCGTGTACGGGACGGCCGTGTCGAGGACGAAGGCGTCCTTGATGCTGGGCACGGAAGTGCTGAGGGCGCCGAAGCCGTCGACCATGGAGGCGACGGTGCCGTTGTAGAAGGAGGTCTTGGTGTCGACCGTGGAGGTGCCGAGCACATTCGGGTTGTAGAGGCCGGCCTGGCGCAGTTCGGACATGAACTCCAGGGCGGCGCGGTATTCGTCGGTGCCGTACGCGCTGACGAAGGCGCCGCCGTCGAGCTTCCACTCCTGGGGCGCGCCGAAGGCCATGGTGTGCATGGTCTCGCCGAACAGCAGCGGCGCGGACGAGCCGAGGCCGTACTTCTTGCCGTGGGTGGCGTTCTTCGCGACGGCCATGAAGTCGTCCGAGGTCCAGCCGTCCTTCATGCCGGCCGCGGTGAAGATGTCGTTGTTGATCCACAGGCAGTTGCCGGGCGCGGAGCGCTGGACGGGGATGCCGTAGAGGCGGCCGCCGATGTGGCCCATGTCCTGCCAGACGTACGTGGGCAGGTTCGCGAGGTTCGGGTACGCCTTGATGGCGTCGCCCGAGATGTACTCGGACAGGTCGGCGCACTTGGACGCCACGAAGTCGGCCTCGCGGGGCAGGGTGTGGCCGCCGCCGAAGTTGATCACGTCGGGCAGGTCGTTGCCCGCCATCATGGTGGCCATCTTGGTCATGTAGTCCGCGTCGGGCACGACGGTGAACTCGATGTTCACGCCCAGCGCCTCGTTGATCGCCGCCCAGAACCTGTTCTGCCCGGCCGGCTTGGGCGGGGTGCCGTAGGTGATGGCCATCACCTTGATCGTCTCGCCTTTGCCCGGCTTGGCGTGGACCGCGCTGACCAGGTTCTTCGGGTACGCGAGGTAGCCGGGCTGTATGCCGTCGGCGGTGCCGGGCAGGTCGGGGGCGGGGCCGGAGAAGGGGATGTACGCCGGCCAGGGGGTGAGCTTCTTTCCCGCGTTGCCCACGTCGTGCGCGGTCGGCGAGGTCGAGCAGGCGGTGAGGACGGACGGTGCGGCCAGGGCGGCGCCACCTGCGGCGATCGAGCGCAGCAGCGTACGCCGCGAGAACGACGAGGTACTCACGGTGGGTCCTTTCTGAAGGGTTCTCAGCTCTTGACGGCGCCGGTGAGCACGCCCTTGGTGAAGTACTTCTGCAGGAAGGGGTAGACGAGCAGGATCGGCACGGTGGCCACCACCAGCACCGCCATCTGGATCGTCTGCGGCGCGGCCACGGCGCTCGCGTCGCCCACCGAGGAGTCGGCGAGCTGGGTGCCCCCCACGACGTAGGTGCGCAGCACCTGTTGCAGCGGCCAGTGGTCGGAGTCGAGGTAGATCGACGCGTAGAACCAGGCGTTCCAGTACGAGACCGCGTAGAACAGCCCGACCACCGCCAGTGCCGCCTTGGACAGCGGCAGGACGATGCGGCGCAGGATCAGCCACTCGCCGGCGCCGTCGAGCCTGGCCGCTTCGTACAGCTCCTCGGGGACCGACTGGAAGAAGCCGCGCAGGACGACGAGGTTGAAGACGTTGATCAGTACGGGTGCGACGAGCGAGCCGTAGCTGTCGAGCAGGTGCAGGCCCTTGATCAGCAGGAAGCCGGGGATCATGCCGGGCGGGAAGAGGAAGGTGAACAGGATCAGCAGCAGGATCGGCTTGCCGCCGAAGACGTCGCGGCGGCTGAGCGCGTAGGCCAGGCCGATGGTGCAGGCCAGGCTCGCGGCGGTACCGATGACCGTGACGCCGGCGCTGACCCACAGGGCGTGGGTGACGATGCCGCCGTCGAACAGCTCGTGGTAGGCGCGCAGGGTGGGGTGCTGCGGCCACAGCACCCAGCCGCCGTTGGCGACGACCTCCTGGTTGGACGCGAAGCTGGTCGAGACGATGATCAGGAAGGGCACGGTGACCAGCAGGACGACCGCGGTCAGTGCGACCGCCTTGGCGGCCTGGGTGGCGGGCTTCGGGCGCTCCATCCATGCCGGGCGCGCGGACGGGCGCCGTACGGGCGCGGGCCGGTGGAGGCGTTGCGCGGCGCTGCTCATCGGTAGACCCCCTGTTCGCCGAGGCGGTGCGCGACCTTGTTGGCGGTGAAGACGAGTGCGGCGCCCACGACGCCCTTGAAGAGTCCGGCGGCTGCGGCGTATCCGTAGTCGCCGCCGACCAGGCCCTTGTAGTAGACGAAGGTGTCGATGACCTCGGCCGCGTCCGGGCCGACCGAGCCGCGTTGCAGCAGCATCTGCTCGAAGCCGACGGACAGGATGTCGCCGAGCCGCATGATCAGCAGCAGGACGATGATCGGCCGTACCGACGGCAGGGTGATGTGCCAGAACCGCCGCCAGGGGCCGGCGCCGTCAATGGCGGCGGCCTCGTACTGCTGCTCGTCCACCTGGGTGAGCGCGGCGAGGAAGATGATCGTGCCCCAGCCGCAGTCCTTCCAGATCACCTCGGCGATCACCAGCGGCTTGAACGCGGCGGGATTGCCGATGATGTCCACGGTGTGCAGATGGGCGTCGCCCAGCACGTTGTTGAGCAGGCCGGTCTCGCCGAGCACCTGCTGGAAGACCGCGACGACGATCACCCAGGACAGGAAGTGCGGCAGATACGCCACCGACTGGACGAACTTGCGGATGCTGTCCCTGGTCAGGCTGTGCAGCAGCATCGCCAGCGCGATCGGCACCGGGAAGAAGAAGACCAGCTGGAGCAGGGCGATCGACACGGTGTTGACGACCGCGGACCAGAAGTCCGGGTCGCCGAACATCTTCTGGAAGTTGCCCAGGCCCACCCACTGGCTGGCCCACAGGCCGTCGAAGGGGACGTAGTCCTTGAACGCGATGACGTTGCCCGCCAGCGCGCCGTAGTGGAACACCAGGAAGTACGCCACGCCCGGGGCCATGAGTGCCAGCAGCACCCCGTCCCTGCGCAGCCGTTTGAGGCGCGTCCCACGCCTCGCCCGCCCGGCCCGTCCGTCTGCACCGGACGCACCCGCCGCCCCTGTGCGGCCGGTGGCGTCCCGTTCGGCAATCGCCATCGCGTCCTCCTCGACGCCTAAGGTGGGGGGAACCTAAACCGGTTACTACGACAGGGTCAAGCCCTCGCGCAACGGATGACGTTGACCTGTGGTCGGGACACGAATAATCTGAGCGGGTCAGGAAGTAACCGATTACACGCGAGGGGCAGACATGGCGGAGCGGCCGAAGCTGGTGCTGGCGATGCGGCAGGACATCCTGGACCTGGTCCTTCCGGCCCCGCTGCGCGCCCGGCTCGACACGCTGGCCGACGTCCATCCGCTGCTCGTCACCGACGCAGCGGACCCCGCGTCAGCCGAGGCGCTCGGCAGCGCGGAAGTGCTGCTGACCGGGTGGGGGGCGCCCGAGGTCGACGCCGGGCTGCTGGCCCGCGCACCGCGGCTCGGCGCGGTCATCCACGCGGCAGGCACCGTCAAATACCACGTGCACCCGGAGGTGTGGGAGCGGGGGATCGCCGTCTCGTCGGCCGCCGACGCCAACGCCGGGCCCGTCGTGGACTTCACCATGGCCACGGTGGTGCTCGCCGCCCGGCGCGCGCTGGGCGCCGCCGCGGACTACCGCCGCGGGCGGCTGCCCACCTACCCCGAGCGCCGCGGGGCCGACGGCGCCGTCATCGGCGTCATCGGCGCGTCACGCATCGGGCGCGGGGTCATCGCGCGGCTGCTCGCCGCGGACTCCGGCTTCCAGGTGCTCCTCGCCGACCCGTACGTCTCCGCGCAGGACGCGGCGGCGCTCGGGGTGCGGCTCGTCGATCTCGACGAGCTGTGCGCCGCCTCCGACATCGTCACGATCCACGCGCCCGACCTGCCGGAGACCCGGCACCTCCTCGACGCCAGGCGGCTGGGGCTGCTGCGGGACGGCGCCGCCGTCATCAACACGGCCAGGGGGCGGCTGGTCGACACGGAGGCGCTGGCGCGCGAGTGCGGGACGGGGCGGGTCGACGCGTATCTCGACGTGACGGAGCCGGAACCGCTGCCGGTGGAGCATGTGCTCCACACCTTGCCGAATGTGCTGCTGACGCCGCATATTGCGGGGTGCCAGGGGTCGGAGGTCCAGCGCCTCGGCGCTTACGCGGTGGATGAGGTGGAGCGGTTCGGGGCGGGGCGCCCGTTGCTTGGCGCGGTGCATGTGGCGGATCTTGCGCGTATCGCCTGAGGCGGCGGGGCGTTTCGACGGTCCGTCGTGGATCGGGCCGGTATGTCGGCCCCGGCGGCGTCGTGGCTTGTCGCGCGGTTCCTCGCGCCGCTGAGGGGGCGCCACTTGCGGTGGCGTGCTTGTCGGCTGCGCCGTCCCGGCTGGGCGCGCGGTTCCGCGCGCCCCTGGGTGGGTGCCACTTGCGGTGGCCTTGCTTCTTTCCGCCGTCGTGGTGGGCGCGCGGTTCCTCGCGCCCCTGACGAGCGGCCTCTTGCGCGGAGGGCACCGTCCCGGGGCGCGCTGGGCGGCTATTTGTGGCGCAGCAGGTGGGCGAAGCCGGCTGTGCGGAGGCGGGCGGTGAGTTCGGCGGGGGTCAGGGCGAGGTCGGCCGCCGCGCGGGCCACGTGCCAGTCGTGCGCGGCGAGGCACGACAGAAGGTGGCCGCGCCGGATCTGCGCCTCGGACAGGCGGAAGGTCTTGAGGTAGGCGACGCGCCCGTCGGCCGCGGTGATGGCCTCGCCGATATGGCTCTCGGTACGCGGCCGGAAAGCGGGCACGAAGCGCCTGAGGGTGAAGTCGCCGGCACGGTAGAGGGCGCGGGCGGTGTACTCGGGGGCGAGCAGCCCCGCCGCCATGGTGCCGGTGTGGAAGCCGGCCCATTCCCGCTGCTGCGCGGCCAGCGCCGCGCGCAGGTCGGCCGTGGAATCGATGCGGGCGGCGTCGAGGTGCGGGACGAAGTCCTGGACGGGGGCGCTGAGCAGCGCGTAGTGGTGGACGAGGTCGCCGTAGAGGTCCTGGACGAGCGTGGTGTGCAGGGCGCGGTAGTCGTCGGGGTGCGGGACGACGAAGGCCGCGGCAAGGGCGTCGGCGGTGTGCAGGAGGACCCCGCACTGGCCCGGGTGGATCTCGAACACCCGCAGGGCGTCGCCGAGCCCGCGGACGGCGGCGCCGGTGTACGCCTCCTCGACGCGCGGGGAGAGCCCGCGCCGCAGGGCCTGCTGTGACCACTCCTCCCAGGCGATGGCGGGGCCGCCGAAGTGCAGCCCCAGATAGCCCTCAAGGGCGAGGTGCAGCGGCAGGAAGCGCAGCCGGCGCTTGGCCTCGCGGCGGACCATCCGGCGGTGGAAGCGCACCGGCATCGCCTCGACCGGGGCCGGGTCGCCGTGCTCGCCGCGCAACTGGGTGCCGTAGGCGGCGGCCGGCCCCGTGCCCCAGTCGGCGACGAAACCGTGCGGAATGTACGACGTGTAGACGGTACGGGGAGCCACGTCGACCACGCCGACGCCGTCGCCGTACAGCTCCTTGTGCAGCCGCAGGCCCGGCACGGGCTCGTCGCGGACCAGCGGTACGAGCCGGATGCCGCCCCACACCTGCGCGGGGCGGGTGTGCAGCCCTGCGAGGTCGAGCCGCAGCGCGGTGGTGGCGGTCATCGGGGGGCACCCCCACGGGCGAGGAAGGCGGTGATCCGGGTGTCGAGGTGGGCGCGCAGTTCCGGCAGGCCGGTGCGGCCGGTGGCGAAGTGGGCCAGGCCGACCAGCGAGGGGAGGTCCTCGGCGTCGCGGATGCCCGCGGTGGGGACCGCGGGGGACAGCCGGCGGACGTCGAAGGTGCCGGCGTCGTAGACCGGGTTGAGGTGGACGACGGCGACCCGGCCGTCCGGGTCGAGCCGGCCGCGCCACACCCGCAGCACTTCCGCGGCCATGCCGGGCGGTGCGTTGTCCCAGCCGTCGGAGACGATGACGAGCCGGTCCGGGCCGGTCTCCAGCGCGTCGAGGATCCGCTCGCCGAGCGGCGTGGCGCCGTAGGGGCGGACGAGCAGCGGGTCGCGGCGGCCGGAGGTCCACAGCGCGGTACAGGTGCCGGCGAGAGCGTCCAGCAGGTAATACGCGGCAAGGGCGACGGCGAGCGGGCGGCGGCGCTTCTGGCCCGAGGCGTAGGCCGAGAAGCTGTCGTCCAGGACCGCCGTGACCCGGCCCCAGGTGCCCGCCGCGGCCCCCGCGGTGCGGTGGGCGGCGGCGCGCAGGGCCGCGGTCAGCTCGGTGCGGCGCGCCGTGCGGTCGTCGAGCGGCAGCCCGAGGACGTACGAGGCGAGGCGGGTGAGCGGCATCCGGCTGAGGTCGGTACGGACGGCGGTCGCGCCCCGCTCGCGGGCCGACTCCTGGAGCCGCAGCCGCTCACCGCGGGTCATCCGGGGGGCGATCCGGTCGAGGAAGGCGGCACGGGCGATGCCGTGCCGGGCCGCGAAGCCCTCGGCCACGGTGAAGGGCAGCTCGTAGACGGCCGCCTGCTCGTAGTGGGCCCGCCGCCAGGTCTCCAGCAGCGGCGCCGCATAGTGCTTGCGGGCGCGCGGCCGGAAGAGGAAGTCGCCCAGCTCGGGGCCGGGCGGCGGCAGATGGGCGTGCCGCAGCGCCGTCTTGACCCCGGCGCGGTATTTGACCGCGTCGAAGGCCGGGTCCGGCCGCGCCGCCAGCCAGTCGCGGAGGATCGCCCGGGTGCGGCGGTTGTTGACCTTCGCCTTGCGCAGCCCGGCGATGAGCGCGTAGACGCGCTGCGGCGGCAGCAGGGTGAGCCGGCGGGCGATCAGCCGGCCCTCGGTGCGGCGCTGTTCCGGTGTCGCGTCGCGGGCGGTGGCCAGCAGGTGGCGGATGATCAGCGCGGCATTGTGGTCGTTGATGTCGAGGGCCAGCACGGCGGTGTAGAGGTCGCGGTAATTGCCGAGCATGTAGGCGTGCAGGAAGTCCAGCGACAGGCGCTGCTCATCGGCGCCGGTGTGGAATTCCCGCTGCGAGGTGGCGGTGATCGCGGCATTGGTGAAGAGCAGGACGTCTTCTGCGGCGATCAGGCCCTCGGCGGGCATCGGCGGGCTCCCAAGTGCGGTACGGATGGGGGTTGCCGACCGGGGAGTGAGGGCGCGAGCTGCGAATCATTGCTTCAGAGGCACGTTCCGGAAGTCGCGACGGAGTCCCGCGGTCGGCCCTGGCACCGTAACAGGCCTCCCGCGGGCGGCTCCTGGGGTTTTCCGCAGCACGGCCGCCCCGCGCTCCCGCGGGCTCAGCGCAGCCGGATCGCGTCGGGCACGGACGGCGGCAGGCTGTCCGCGGTGTCGTCGCCCAGGGCGACCCGCAGGTCGGCGTGCTGCCACAGCGGGGCCTGCCAGCGGGCCATGGCCTGCTCGGGGGACCGCAGCACCGCCAGGGTGGGCAGGCCGGCCGCGGTTCCGGCGGCGAGCAGCTCGGGCAGGTCGGGGGCGGGGGCCAGCGCGGCGACGTCGTCGAGGACGAAGGTCAGTGGTGGGTCGAGCCGGCCGGCGGATGACCCTGCGGCCATGCACCGGCCGTGCTCGACCACGCTGGAGACGAGTGCGGTGAGCAGGGGCATCGCACCCAGGTGGGTGCGCGGATCCTCGATGCGCTCGCCCACCACGTAAAGCGTTCCCCTTTCCGCGCCCCACGACTCCAGGTCGAGGCCACCGGTACGCGACGGATTGCACGCGTCTCGGATGTGCACGGAATTGAGCGGCTCCAGCGTCTGCCGGATCAACGCCTGCGCGGCGTCCCGCCGTTCGGGGTGGGCGTGCAGCACCGACTCCAGTTCGCCGCTCCAGCCGGAGGCCGCGCCGGTGTCGGTGCGCAGGATGCGCACGGCGTCGGCCGCCGCCGCTCCTCCCGCCGCCCAGCGGTGCACCTGCCGGAACGGGCGGCCGTCCACGGCGGCGGCGTGCAGCCAGCAGCGCAGCAGGACGACCGCGGTGCTGTGCACGATGGCCTCGTCGGCGCGCGCGGTACGCAGCGGCGCCAGCAGCGCCGCCGCCCGTGTCCCGGCGGTGCCGGGGCGTTCGCAGCCGCCGTGCGGCGCCCAGCGCAGCCTTCCGGGTACGTCGAGCAGATGCGCGGGGTCGTAGACGTGCACGGGGCCGAGCTTGCTGCGGTTGCCGACCGTCTGGTGGTACGTGTCCGGGTCGGCGGTGGTGACCAGCGCGGGGCCCGCCGCGGCCAGGACGGCGGGCTGCACGACCCGCTTGGCCTGGTCGCCGCGCGGCCCGGCGAAGAGGGCGTAGGTGCGGGTGACCTCGCCGCCGTCGAGCACCGCCTGCCGCGGTTCACGGGCCGGCGGGGGAGGCGCGCCGACCGCGGGGAATTCCGTGGTGATCGGGTCGGCGGCCCGCGGCGGCGCGGCCTGCGGCACCGAACGGAACCAGGCGTCGAGCCCGTCCCCTTCGCCCTTCCCGCGCCCGTCGCCGTAGCCACCCGCGCCGGGCCGCCCGTGCCCGTCGCCGTAGCCACCCGCGCCGGGCCGCCCGTGCCCGTCGCCGTACGTACCGCCCGGCCGCCCGTGCCCGTCGCCATAGGTCTCGCCGCGGCCATGTGTGCGGCCCCTGCGGCGCGGCGCGGGCAACGGCGGGGGCGCTGCGAGTTGTGGCTCGGTCTGCGGGTGCGGCGGCTGCGGGCGGCGGGCGTCGCGGGTGCGCAGCCGGGTGACGACATTCAGCGCCCACACCGCGACGGTGAACAGCACCATGAACTGCCCGATGAAGATCCCCCAGAACAGCCCGGGCCCCGGCAGCTCACCGGGCTTCGCGCCGGGCCACGCGCCCGGCATGTCGTGCGGCTGCCCGATCAGCGCGCGCATCGCCCCCGGGGTGCGGGTGAAGTGCGCGTCGGTCGGCCACGACCCGTGCGAGAGCAGCCCCGCGATGCCGGTCGCCGTCCACACCATCAAGGTGACGCCCAGCAGGAACGCGATGACGCCGACGATCAGTCCGTCCGGCAGCCCGCCCTGCTGCCGTTTCTGCGCCGCCATGTCACGCCACCGCGTCGTCGGCCATTTGTTTGGCGAGCGCGACCTGTGCGGCGGCGTGTGCCTCCGCCCGGGCTTCCGCCTCGGCTTCTGCCTCCGCCTCCGCCGCCATGCCGGCGGCGTGCTGCACCGAGGTCTCGGTCATGGCGCGGTCGGTGAAGACCAGCGGGCGTTCCGTCTCGGTGATCAGGTGCTTGACCACCTGCACATTGCCGTTGACGTCCCATACGGCGATGCCGGGGGTCAGCGTCGGGATGATCTCCACCGCCCAGCGCGGCAGGCCGAGCACCCGCCCGGTCGCGCGCGCCTCGTCGGCCTTCTGGGCGTAGATGGTGCGGGTGGAGGCCATCTTGAGGATCGCCGCGGCCTCCTTCGCCGCGGCCCCGTCGACCACGTCGGACAGGTGGTGGACGACGGCGACGAAGGACAGGCCGAGCCGGCGGCCGAACTTCAGCAGCCGCTGGAAGAGCTGCGCCACGAAGGGCGAGTTGATGATGTGCCAGGCCTCTTCGACCAGGAAGATGCGTTTCTTCCGGTCCGGGCGGATCCAGGTGTGTTCGAGCCACACCCCGACGATGGCCATCAGGATCGGCATCGCGATGGAATTGCGGTCGATGTGCGACAGGTCGAAGACGATCAGCGGCGAGTCCAGGTCGATGCCCGCGCTGGTCGGCCCGTCGAACATGCCGCGCAGGTCGCCGTCGACCAGCCGGTCGAGCACCAGAGCCACGTCCAGGCCCCAGGCGCGCACGTCGTCCAGGTCGACGTTCATCGCCTCGGCGGACTCCGGCATCGGGTGCCGCAGCCGGTCGACGATGTCGGTGAGGATCGGCTGGCGCTCCGTCACCGTCTCGGCCACATAGGCGTGCGCGACCTTCAGCGCGAAGCCGGACCGCTCGTCGAGGCCGCGGCCCATCGCCACCTCGATGATGGTGCGCAGCAGCGCCAGCTGTCCGGTCACGGTGATCGCCGGGTCCAGCGGGTTGAGCTTGATGCCGCCGTCCAGGGCCGCCATCGGGTCGAGGCGGATCGGGGTCAGGCCCATCGCCCGCGCGATCAGATTCCACTCGCCGACGCCGTCCTCGCCCTGCGCGTCGAGCACCACCACCTGCCGGTCGCGGAAGCGCAGCTGGCGCAGCACGTACGTCTTCTCCAGCGCCGACTTGCCGTTGCCGGACTCGCCGAGCACCAGCCAGTGCGGGGCGGGCAGCTGCTGGCCGTAGAGCTGGAAGGGGTCGTAGATGTAGCCCTTGCCCGAGTAGACCTCGCGGCCGATGATCACCCCGGAGTCGCCGAGCCCCGGCGCCGCCGTCGGCAGGTAGACCGCCTGCGCCTGTCCCGTCGAGGTGCGTACCGGCAGCCGGGTCGACTCGACCCGGCCGAACAGGAAGCCGGTGAACGCGTCGGTGAGCGCCGAAAGAGGGTCCAACATGGGCATGGCGATGGCCTCTCCTCGTATGGGCGGGCTGGGCGGGACCTAGCGGCGGATGCCGGTCGCGAAGGGCAACGTATTGACGAATGCCCGGTGGTGCTCACGATCGCACCATTCGAGCTTCAAATACGACTTACCGGCGGAAGCGCGGATGGTGCGCTTGTCGCGCGCCAGCGCTTCGGGGGAGCGCGAGGACACCGTGATGTAGCCCACCAGGTTCACTCCCGCGGCGCCGCTGGCCAGGTCCTCGCCGCGCTGGTCGATCCGGCCGTGGTGGGCCACGTCGCGCGGGTCCACCACCCGGTTCATCTTGGCGGCCCGGCTGGCCTCCGCGTCGTCGTTGGTCTTCTCGGTGAGCATCCGCTCGATCGCCACATCGGTCGGTTCGAGGTCCATCGTCACCGCGACCGTACGGATCACGTCCGGGGTGTGCACCAGCAGCGGAGCCAGGAAATTCACCCCGACCGGCGTCAGCGGCCACTCCTTGATCCACGCCGTCGCATGGTGCCAGGGCGCTCGGGTGATCGACTCGCGGGTCTTGGCCTGGAGGAAGGTCGGCTCGGTCGCGTCCAGTTCGGCCGGCCAGGCGTTGCGCCTGGTCATCGCCTGGATGTGGTCGATCGGATGGTCCGGGTCGTACATCGAGTGGACCAGCGACGCCAGCCGCGCCTGGCCCAGCGGCTGCCTGACCCGGATGTCGGCCTCGGCGAGCCGGGCGCAGATGTCGTTCAGCTCACGGGCCATCACCGCGGCCAGGCCCGCGTCCTTGTCGACCTTGGTGCCGCGCACCACGGTCGCCCGGGCCATCGCGTTGCCCTCGGCGGCCAGCTCCCGGGTGAAGTGCATGCAGGCCACCAGATATGCCCGGTGCTGCTCGGAGGACGTCGACACCATCGACTGGAGCTGCTCGTAGGACTCCTTGAGCCACCGGTCGGCGTCCGGGTCGCCGCGCTGGGCGACGTCCTTGGCGTGCGCGTCGGGGTCGGCGGGCAGCGTACGGGCCAGCATCTGGAGCCGGGTGACGAAACCGTCGCCGTTGGCCACGTGCTTGAGCAGGGTGCCGAAGCGTTCCACCAGGGCTTCCTGGTCCTCGCTGTCCCGCAGGCCGACGCCGGGCCCCTCGATCTCGATGGCCGCGGTGACCGTACGCCGGTCCACATGCAGCAGCACCGCGATCTCGTCCGGCCCGAACGGCGCCGCGAGCCAGCTGATCCGCCCGATCCCGGGCGGCGGCCCCACCTCGATCTCCCGCCCGTCCAGCGTGGTGCCCGCCTCCTGCACCGTGGAGCGGTAGGTGGGCGTGACCCGCAGCGTACGGCGGTAGGTGCGGTTGATCTCGAACCAGCGGTAGAACGTACGCCGCCGGTACGGCAGGAAGACCGCGGCCAGCGCCAGCATGGGCCAGCCGATCAGGCCGACGATACGCAGCAGCAGCACCGGCACCAGCAGGCCGTTGAGCATGCCGAGCCCGGCGCCGAGCACGATCAGCACGATCTCGCCGGTCTCGCGGTTCTTGCCCACGATCGCGTTGGGCCGTGCCTTGCCGATGAGATAGGTGCGGCGCGGCTGGGTGAAGGGCTGGGTCGTCACCCGCGATCACCTCCCTGCGTGCCGTTGTTCGGTCCCTGGTTCGCCCGGAAGGGCGAGCCGAAGCTGCCGCCTCCGCCTTGTCCGCCGCTCGGCCGCGGGGGTGGGGCTGCGCCGCCCCCGCCCTGGTTGCCGCCGCGGGAGCTGTGCGCGGCCATGCCGCCGGCCACCGCGTTCGACGGCTGCGGGCCGCCGCCCTGCGCCTGCTCCTGCGGGCCGCCGCGGGCGCTGTGCGTCTTGATGCCCTGCTTGACCAGCGCGGCGGGCGAGGAGATGACGGCGGCGGCCTGGCTCTGCCCGCCGGCCTTGCGGCCGTTGCGCAGATTGACCACGTCGTCGCCGAAGCCCGGCACGAAGCGGTAGATCATGAAGCTCGCGAAGATCGCCAGCAGGATGATGGCCAGGCCGGAGACGACCGCGGAGAAGGCGTCGGGACCGTTGTCGGACGAGGACAGCGCGCCGGCCAGGCCCAGCACGATCACTATGACCGGTTTGATCAGGATGACCGCGATCATGATGCCGGCCCAGCGCCTGACGTGGTGCCACATGTTCTTGTCCACCAGGCCCGCGTAGACCGCGGTGCCGAGCAGCGCGCCCACGTACAGCAGTGCCGCCCTGATCACCAGTTCCAGCCACAGCACGCCGGCGGCGAGCACCGAGACCATCGACACCACGATCAGCATGATCGGGCCGCCGCCGATGTCGGTGCCCTTGGTCAGGGCGCTGGAGAAGGACCCGAAGAAGACGTCCGTGTCGGACTTCGTGCCCGAGGCCACCACGTCGGTGACCGCGTCGGTCGCCGACACCACGGTGTAGAGGATCAGGGGGGTGAAGGCCGAGGCCAGCACCGTCAGCCACAGGAAGCCGACCGCCTCGGTCAGCGCCTCGGTCATCGGCGCCCCGCGCACCGCCCGCTTGGCCACCGCCAGCAGCCACAGGATCAGCGTCAGGATCGTCGAGGCGGCGAAAACCACGGCATATTGCCGCAGGAAGGCGGTGTTGGTGAAGTCCACCTGCGTCGTCTTCGTCACCGCAGCCGACAGCTTGTCGATCGTCCATGCGGCGGCATTGGCGCAGCCCTTGGCGAGCGACGTGAGCGGGTCGAGGGTGTCGGTGGGGTTGGTGCCCTTGGCGGGGGCGCCGGGGTCGCCCTTGGTGCAGTAGTCCTTGGCGGCGCCGATGAGGCCGTCGCAGGCGTTGCTGGTGGGCGGTGCCGCCGACGGGGCACCGGCCGTCGCGGAGGGCGTCGGGGTGGCTGCCAGCGCCGCCTGGGCGGGCAGCGTGAGCGCCGCGGCGGTGAGCGCGGTCAGCGCTGCGGGTACGGACCAGCGGCGCCGGCCGGCCGCGCCGGCCGAGGTGCGGGTCTGACGTCGGGTGCGGCTGCTACCTGGCATACGTGAACCCTCCGTAGTCCCTGACCGCGCCGGCGATCTCGTCGGCGGAGGCGGCCTGGTTGTCGGCGGCGACCGGGGCGGGGCCCTCTTTCTGGGTGGAGGACCGGATCTTCCAGTCGCCGCCCGACCACACCAGCTTCTCGGTGATGGTGAACCAGGCGGTGCTGACCGGCTTGGTGGAGCCGGTGCCGGCCAGGCCGACCAGGTCGGTGCACCAGACCTCGACGGTCTTGGCGTCGGGGGTGCCGGCGCTGTCCGCGCCGACCTTGGTGCCGATCGGCACCGTGCGGGAGACGAAGGTGAAGCCGGCGGGCGCGGTGCCGGCGGCGGTGAGGCCGAGGCTCTTGAGCGAGTCGCCGGTGTAGGCCCGGTCCAGGTCGGTCTGCAGGCCCGGGCTGACGGCGGGGTCGTAGATCGCGCTGACGATCCGGTGCCTGCGGTCGGTGTTGAACATGTCGGCCGAGCCCAGCGCCACCGCGTAGTTGGCCGCCGCGGACTGGGCGCCCTGGTCGGTGTGCGCGAAGCCGGCCGGGATGCCCGCGCCGCTCTTGCCGTCGACGGGCTTCTGGCCGGTCGGTGCCGTGGGCGCGGCGCCGGTGCCGCGGGTGCCGGTGGAGCCGCCCGCCGTGCTGCCGGTGTCCGCGGCGCCGGCCGCGGGTGACGGGTGGTCACCGCGGTTGGCGAAGGCGAGGGCGGCGATCAGCAGGATGACGATGCCCACCACCGTGACCAGGGCGCGCCGGGGCTGCGGGCGGCGGGTGCCGCCGTGGGTCGTGTGACCCTCCGGCATCCGGGTCCTGGTCGGAGGTCCGTC
This sequence comes from Streptomyces sp. NBC_01477, assembly GCF_036227245.1. Classification (GTDB taxonomy): domain Bacteria; phylum Actinomycetota; class Actinomycetes; order Streptomycetales; family Streptomycetaceae; genus Actinacidiphila. The sequence continues at coordinate 3,972,404 of NZ_CP109445.1, read as the reverse complement.
CTGGCCGAGACTCATCGCGCGGCCGCCCCTCGGGGCGCCGCGGGCGCGCGGCGGAGCCGCATCGGGCGGACCGCTCCGCTGCTTGGTCGAGTGGGCATCAGCACGCAGCCTCGGGTGGGAAGGTGGAGCCTGGGACGGGCTCCGGGGACGTGACCTGGGGGAGTGGCCGGCGGGCGGGCGGCGGCGCGCCCGGCTACACGGCCATTCCGTAGACGATGGTGAACAGCGTGCCGAGGGATCCGATGATGAACACGCCGGTCAGCCCGGCGATGATCAACCCCTTGCCCTGCTCGGCGCTGAAGGTGTCGCGCAGTGCGGTCGCGCCGATCCGTTGCTTCGCCGCACCCCAGATGGCCATGGCCAGGCACAGCAGGATCGCCACCGCCATGACCACCTCGATCATCACACGTGCTTCCTGGCCGAGGGACCCGAAGGGTCCCCAGTCCGGTGCGATGCCGCCGATGATGGTGTTGATGTCGCCCTTGGGGGCTGCCACGAACATGTAACTCACCACCCCGCTCTGTCAGTTGGCTCCCCTGCCGGGGCGCAAGGGGCCAGCATCTATCTTGACCGACGTTTCCGCTGTTGCGCGTCGCTCAGCGACTTTCTCGGCGGATCGTCCGTGTGATCCGGCCCGGAGCCGTCAGACTGGTGCGCGGACCGGTGTTCGATGGGACATGGATGACTACTCTGTGTATCACGAGCATAACCGCTGGGCAACGATGGGAACGTGCGTTCCTTCACGGTGGGGCGGAGACGCGCGGAAGGGGAGGCGGCACTGATGGCACGTAAGGTCTGGCTGGCCGTCATCTTCGGCGGCGGGCTGTTCTTCTCCTTGATGGCTCTGCTGGTGGTGGGTACGTATTCGGCCGCGGTCGGCCTGGCGGGCGGCGGGTCCGGCGGGGCGGTGCGACTGGCCAAGGGCGCGGTGCCCGACATCTACCAGCCCATCGTGCAGAAGTGGGGCGACCTGTGCCCCGCGATCAATCCGGCGCTGCTGGCCGCCCAGCTCTACCAGGAGAGCGGCTGGGACCCGCGCGCGCAGAGCGGCGCGCAGGCGCAGGGCATCGCCCAGTTCATCCCGGGCACCTGGGCCACCCACGGGATCGACGGCAACGGCGACGGCAAGGCCGACGTCTGGGACCCGCAGGACGCGATCCCGTCGGCGGCGACCTACGACTGCGACCTGGCGTCGTACGTGAAGAACGTGCCGGGCGACAACACCGACAACATGCTGGCGGCGTACAACGCGGGGGCGTACGCCGTGATCCAGTCCGGCGGGGTGCCGCCGTACGCGGAGACACAGAATTACGTGAAGACCATCCGCACCCTGGAGAAGAGCTTCGCCGCGCCGGTCGGGACGGTCCAGCCGTCGCAGCAGGCGGCGGGCGCCATCTACTTCGCGCAGCAGCGGATCGGCACCCCGTATCTGTGGGGCGGCGTGGGGACGGCGGCGCAGGGCGGGCGGTTCGACTGCTCGGGGCTGACCCAGGCGGCGTACGCCTCGGTCGGCATCACCTTGCCGCGGGTCGCCAATGACCAGTGGAACGCCGGCGCGCACCCGGGCCGGAACGAGATGCTGCCCGGCGACCTGGTCTTCTTCGCCAACAACCTCAACGACCCGCGCTCGATCCACCACGTCGGTATCTACGTCGGCGGCGGCTACATGATCGACGCCCCGCACACCGGCGCCGAGATCAGGTTCGACCCGATCGACAGCCCCGACTTCATCGGCGCGACCCGGGTCACCCAGGCGGGCGCGGCGGCGCTGCCCGCGGCGGCGGCCTGAGCCGGGAGCGGGCGGCCGGAGGGGCCGTCAGGACACCCTTTCGACAGCGGGGTGTCACCCTCTGGCCTACGGTCGGCCGGTATGCATGTCCACTGGTCACCCTTGGATAACAGCATGGTGATCTTCTGGCGAAGACCGGAACGCTACGTACCGTGTCGGCCGTTTTACGGGCAACAATGGATTGGTACGCAAGCGACGGAGGTTGCGGACGTGCCGATCCGCTGAGGCACGGTCAGTTGCTAGTGGTAAGGGGCACCATCGCCATGGCAGAAGTCGCTAACGACAGCGCGAACCCCGACATCACCCTGCTCCGTTCCATCAATGACCTCGCCAAGCAGGCACCCCGCGGCGTCGACCGGGCCGCGGAGTTCTTCGGCGAGTACGGCCTGATCGCCGTGACCGCGCTGCTGGCCGGGTGGTGCTGGTGGCGGGTGGCACGGCGGTCCGCCGACGCGCCCGCCGCGGTCGCCGGCGTGCTGTGGTCCTGCCTCGCCGCGGGCATCGCCCTGCTGCTGAACTTCCCCGTACGCGCGCTGGTGCAGCGGCCGAGACCGTACGTCGACCACGACGGCCTCGACGTACTGGTGTCGGGGCAGCACGGCACCTCCTTCGTCAGCGACCACATGGCGCTCATCGCGGCGGCCGCGGTCGGCCTGTTCATGGTCAGCCGCAAGGCGGGCGTCATCGCGATGGGCCTCGCCCTGGTCGAGGGCTTCACCCAGGTCTACCTCGGCGTGCACTACCCGACCGACGTCATCGGCGGCTTCGCGCTCGGCGCCGCCACCGTGCTGCTGCTCGCCCCGGCCGCCCTGGCCCTGCTCACCGCCCTGACCACGGCCGTGGCCCGCACCCGGGCGTCCTTCCTGGTCCGGGCGCGCCCCACGCCGTACGGCCGGCCGCCGCGCGCCGCCTCGCCGCACCGCTGGCACAGCGCCGACGACAAGGACCTGGCGGCCTGAGACCTGTCGTTCAGCCGGGTTCCGGCCGTTTGGCGGCGGGCCGGCCGCTCACAGGGCCTGCGGGAAGTCGAACAGCCGCTGCGGGTCGAGGGTGCGCTTGAGGGCGGTGAGGCGGTCGGCGTTCTGCCCGTAGTAGGCGGTGCGCCAGTCCGTCAGGGCCGGGTCGGTGTAGTTCTGATAGGCGCCGCCCGAGGCGTAGCGGCGCATCGCGCTGTGCGTGGTGTCCAGCCACGAGGTCGTCGACAAGGAGTCGGAGGCCAGGTATTGGGCCAGGAAGCGCGACCCGCGGTGGCTGAAGGCGGTCGCGGTGGGGGAGACCCGGTTGACGGCGCCGCCCAGCGCGGTCAGGGCGATGCTGCCCGCGCCGCCGCCCGAGGTGTTCGCCAGCCGCTGGACCTGCGCCAGCAGCGCTTCTATGCCGGCCGCCGGCAGGTTGGTGTCGTAGAAGTCGGAGCGGGCGGTGTACGTCTCGCGCCCCAGCCGTCCGGCCGGGGCCGGATGGCACTGGGCCGCGGACAGGCCGGCGCAGCCCGCGTAGGAGAAGGTCGCGTCCAGATAGGTGTGCGGGTTCAGCGAGACCGACGAGGCGGGGGCGCCGGCGCTGTCGGCGAGGCGGTCGGCCGCGGCGGCCAGGTCGGCGCGTGAACCGGTGGACAGCATCGGTACGGAGACGGTCGGCGAGCCGCCGGGGGCGCAGTCCAGGTGCAGCGCCGACCAGATGTGGTCCGGCTGGTCGGGTCCCCAGCTCTGCCAGGCGCCGACCACGGCGGCGGCCCGGCTCCACGGCCAGGTGAGGTAGCCCGTGACGACCGCGGGCACCGGGTGGGTGCTGAAGCGCAGCGAGGTGACGACGCCGAAATTCCCGCAGCCCGCGCCCCGCAGCGCCCAGAAGATGTCGGGCTCGTGGTCCGCGGACACCTCGTGGGTCGTGCCGTCGGCGGTGATCAGGGTGGCGCCGATCAGATTGTCGCAGGTCAGGCCCATGGACCGGCTCATCACGCCGTGCCCGCCGCCCAGCGCGAGGCCCGACACGCCGACGGAGGGGCAGGACCCGGCCGGGATCGTCCGGCCCTGCCTGCCGAGCGTGTCGTAGACGTCGATGAGCTTGGCGCCCGCGCCGACGGTGGCCGTGGTGCCGTCCAGCCGGATCGACTTGAGCCGGGAGACGTCGATGATCAGCTTGCCGTTGCCGCTGGACCAGCCCGCGTAGGAGTGGCCGCCGCTGCGGACGACCGGCGCCGTCGCGGTGCGGTGGGCGAAGTCCAGGCAGCGGCGGATGTCGTCGGCGCCGGTGACGTAGGCGATCGCGGCCGGGCGCAGGTTGTCGAAGCGGGTGTTGTAGAGCCGCCGGTCGGTGGCGTAGGCGGCGTCCTGCGGGCGGACCAGGCTGCCGTGCAGCGCGGCGGCGAGCTTGGGCCAGTCGGCGGCGACCGGCGAGAAGCTCGGGCTCGGGGTGCGGGACGGGGCGCCGGTGCCGGTGGACGGCGGGGGCGCCTTGCCGTCGCCGCCGCTGTCCCCGCCGGCCGGGCCGCAGCCGGTCAGCCAGGCCGCGGCGAGCGCGCCGCCGCCCGCCTTGAGCGCGGTACGCCGCCGCGCCCGGGTCGTGCCTGCGGGCCTGGGCACGGACTCGGCCAGGGGCCGGGGGGCCGACTCATCCACGTGCTTCACCGCCACATTCCCGCCGGGCGCGCGCCGGGGCGCGGCGCTCCGGCGACGGAGGACTCTGCAAGTCCTAGACGTGGCGGACGAGGTGGTGGTTGCGGCCCCGGCGCCGACGTTCAGCCGGTGATCAGCCGGCGGTGTGCTCCCGGGCGTCGCGTCTGGCCCGGTCACGGGCCCGGCGGGCCGGTCCCTTCCAGCCGCAGGTGCACAGGGCGCCGGCGAAGGAGCCCCGCTCCACCACGGACGTCCGGTGATCGCCGGCCGCCGGTCCCTGACCGGTCTCGTCCCGGCGTTCGCCCTGGGTACGCAACTTGACCACGCCACCACGGTAGCGGGCGTGACGGCGCCCTTCCGACCGTCGTTACCGAGGTGAGGCCCACGCGCGTAACAGGGGTGGTTCAGGGATGGTGGCGGCGATGTCCACGGGTGGACGTGTACGTGGTGTACGGGTGACGGCCGCCGGGCCGCGGCTCCGGCGTACGGCGACGGCGGTGGCGGCGGCCGGGTGCGCGGTGGCGCTGGTCGCGGGATGCGTGGAGCACGGCGCCGCCGCGGCCGGCGGGCCCCCGGCGTCGGGCGGCGGGCCCGGCGGCGCGAAGGGCGGCGACCCCGCGGCGGCGGTACGGGACGCGGCCGACGCGCTGGTGCGGGCCGGCAGCTCGCTGGTGGACACCTCGATGCGGATGGCCAGCGGCGGCACCTGGGTCACCGTCACCGGCACCGGCCGCTTCGACTTCGCCAGGCGGCGGGGCGAACTGACCCTGGCGCTGCCCAGGGACGCGGCGGGGGCGGAGGAGCACCGGCCGATCACCGAGCTGCTGACGCCGGGCGCGCTCTACATGAAGGACCGCGGTGAGGGCGTCCCCGCGGGCAAGTGGGTACGGGTGGACACCACGACGCTGCCGGACGGCAACCTCGTCACCGGCGGTGCCACCGAGCCGCTGGCCGCGGCGGAACTGCTGCGGGGCGCGCGGGACGTGGTCCTGGTCGGCGAGCAGACGCTGCGGGGCGCCGCGGTGCGGCACTTCCGTGGCGTCGCGGACATCGGGCGGGCCGCACGGGCGGCCGAGCCGGGGGCGCCCGGGGCGCTCACGTCGGCGGCCAAGGGCTTCGCCGTCACCCGGGTGCCGTTCGACGCGTGGCTCGACGGGGACGGTCGGCTGCGCCGGCTCACCGAGCACTTCACCTTCGGCGGGAGCGGGGGCCGGGGGGTGGGTGTGGTGTCGACCACGGACTTCGACGGTTTCGGGACCCGGGTGGTGCTCGCCATGCCGCACGGCACCGACATCTGGACCGGCAAGATCGTTTCTTCCCTGTAGCCGCCGCCCGCCCTGCCGGGCCGGCCCCGGCCCCGTACCAGGACCGTCCGCTGGCGGCGGGTTGCGCGCGCAGTTTCCCGCGCCCCCAGGCGGGTGCCCCTTGCGGCGGCGTCGCGCCCTTTCGCGCCGTCCCGGCCGGCCGCGCGGTTCCCCGCGCCCCTGCGGGCCCGGTTCCTCTGCCGCGGGGGGCAGGCGTCTGGGGCGGACGAGCGCATCGCCGGGAGAGGTCCCGGGGCTGAGGGGGGATCCTGGGCGGGGGGCCCGGGAAATGGTCCTTACGTGCCATGCGCCGGGGCAAGGGGGTCCCTACGCTGGATGGCGGCCGTTGGACGGGACACGTGGCGCAGGAGGTGGTGCGGATATGGTGCCGTCGCCCGGGGCTACGGTCCAGGACGATCCGGTGGCCCTGGCCGAGATCGAGCTGTGCGGGGAGCTGATCATCGCCGCTTCCACCGCCGACGAGGAGCGGCTGAGCTTCGCCCGTATCGACGAGGTGCTGGAGGTCGACCGCAGCCCGGCGCCCTGCGGGCGCTGAGGGCAAGACGCTGAAGGCCGGTCACCGCGAGGCCGGTCACCGCGAGGCCGAGCGCCGCAAGGCGGGACGCTGAGACGCTGAACGGCGGTGGCGCCGCAAGGCCGGCGTCACGTCCGCAGCAGCCGCGCTATCGCCGCCGTCGCCTCGGCGACCTTCTCGTCGATCTCAGGGCCGCCGCCGACCGCCGCCGCGGCGACGCAGTGCCGCAGATGCTCTTCGAGCAGTTGCAGCGCGAAGGACTGCAACCCCTTCGTGCTGGCCGAGACCTGGGTCAGAATGTCGATGCAGTAGACGTCCTGCTCGACCATCCGCTGGAGGCCGCGGATCTGGCCCTCGATCCTCCGCAGCCGTTTGAGGTGGGACTCTTTGTCATGGCTATAGCCATGCGGCCCCGGCGGCGACACAATCTCGTCTGCTGTCGAATCCGCTGGTCCCGCCACCGATCCCGCCGCTGGTTCCGTCACTGCCGACTCCGCCGTCCTGTCCGTCATCCCGCCGTCCGCCCTCTCTGTCCCCTTATACCCCTGGTGGGTATATCTTACCGAATCGGCACCGTGTGCGACGCATCCCCCGTGAGGGGGACTCTGTCCCATGGGCGACACTGGATGACGCCGGTTAGCTGTGGCCGGATGTTGCGCCTAGCATCAACGAGACCGACTCCGATGTATCCCGAGGAACCCACGTGCGCTTTCGTCTGACCCCCAGGGAGACGAGCTTCTACGACATGTTCGCCGCGTCCGCGGACAACATCGTCACCGGTTCGAAGCTCCTCATGGAACTGCTCGGAGCCGATTCGGCTACCCGTATCGAGATCGCCGAGAGGATGCGGGCCGCGGAGCACGCGGGAGACGACGCGACCCACGCGATCTTCCACCAGCTGAACTCCTCCTTCATCACGCCCTTCGACCGGGAGGACATCTACACCCTCGCCGGCTCGCTCGACGACATCATGGACTACATGGAGGAGGCCGTTGACCTGGTCGTCCTCTACAACGTCGAGGAGCTGCCGAAGGGTGTCGAGCAGCAGATCGAGGTGCTCGCCAGAGCCGCGGAGCTGACCGCGGGGGCGATGCCCAACCTGCGGACGATGTCCAACCTCACCGAGTACTGGATCGAGATCAACCGGCTGGAGAACCAGGCCGACCAGATCCACCGCAAGCTGCTGGCCCAGCTCTTCAACGGCAAGTACGACGCCATCGAGGTGCTCAAGCTCAAGCAGATCGTGGACGTGCTGGAGGAGGCCGCGGACGCTTTCGAGCACGTGGCGAACACGGTGGAGACCATCGCGGTCAAGGAGTCCTGACCCACGTGGACACCTTTGTGCTGATCGTCACCATCGGGGTGGCGCTCTTCTTCACGTACACCAACGGTTTCCACGATTCCGCCAACGCCATCGCCACCTCGGTCTCGACCCGGGCGCTGACCCCCAAGGCCGCGCTCGCGATGGCCGCCGTGATGAACCTGGCCGGTGCCTTCCTCGGTAGCGGCGTGGCCAAAACGGTCAGCAAGGGCCTGATCGCGACGCCCGAGGGCCGCTCCGGCATGGGCATCCTCTTCGCGGCGCTGGCCGGCGCGATCGTCTGGAATCTTGTCACCTGGTACTTCGGGCTACCGTCGAGTTCCAGCCACGCGCTGTTCGGCGGTCTGGTGGGCGCGGCGCTGGCCGGCGGCACCACCGTGCACTGGTCGGGTGTGGTCGACAAGGTCATCGTGCCGATGTTCGTGTCGCCCGCGGTCGGCCTGGTGCTGGGCTATCTGGTGATGCTGGCGATCCTGTGGTTCTTCCGCCGGGCCAACCCGCACAAGGCCAAGCGCGGATTCCGTATCGCGCAGACCGTGTCGGCGGCCGGCATGGCGCTCGGCCACGGGCTGCAGGACGCGCAGAAGACGATGGGCGTGGTCGTCCTGGCGCTGGTCATCCACGACCCGGCCAAGGGCTACGGCATCCCGATCTGGGTCAAGTTCGTGTGCGCGGCGATGATGTCGCTGGGCACGTACGCGGGCGGCTGGCGGATCATGCGCACCCTGGGCCGGCGGATCATCGACCTGGACCCGCCGCAGGGCTTCGCGGCCGAGACGACCTCCGCGTCGATCCTCTACGCGTCCTCGTACATCTTCCAGGCGCCGATCTCCACCACCCACGTGATCACGTCCTCGATCATGGGCGTCGGCGCGACCCGGCGGGTCAAGGCGGTCCGCTGGGGAGTGGCCAAGAACATCGTGGCGGGCTGGTTCATCACCATGCCGGCCGCCGCGGTGGTCGCCGCCGGCTGCTACTACGTCATCAAGCTGGTCTTCGGCTGAGCACGCGGCGACGCCGTGACGCGGATCAGGCCCCGCCCCCTGACGGGGACGGGGCCTGCGCCTTGCGGTGGCACCGCCATGCAGCACCGCACGGCGGTCCTGGTTATCCGAAGCGGCCCGAGATGTAGTCCTCGGTGGCCTGCACGGACGGGTTGGAGAAGATCCGCTGGGTGTCGTCGATCTCGATGAGCTTGCCCGGCTGCCCGACGGCCGCCAGGTTGAAGAAGGCCGTACGGTCCGAGACGCGCGCGGCCTGCTGCATGTTGTGGGTCACGATGACGATGGTGAACCGGGTCTTCAGCTCGCCGATCAGGTCCTCGATGGCGAGGGTCGAGATCGGGTCGAGCGCCGAGCACGGCTCGTCCATCAGCAGCACCTGCGGCTCGACCGCGATGGCGCGGGCTATGCACAGCCGCTGCTGCTGGCCGCCGGACAGGCCGGAACCGGGCTTGTTCAGCCGGTCCTTGACCTCGTTCCACAGGTTGGCGCCCTTGAGCGACTTCTCGACGATGCCGTCCAGCTCGTTCTTCTTGCGGATGCCGTTCAGCTTCAGGCCGGCCGCCACGTTGTCGTAGATCGACATGGTGGGGAACGGGTTCGGCCGCTGGAAGACCATGCCGACGGTGCGGCGGACGGTCACCGGGTCGACGCCCGAGCCGTACAGGTTCTCGTCGTCCAGCAGCACCTTGCCCTCGACCCGGCCGCCGGGGGTGACCTCGTGCATGCGGTTCAGGGTGCGCAGGAAGGTGGACTTGCCGCAGCCGGACGGGCCGATGAAGGCCGTCACCGAGCCGGGCTCGATCGTCATCGAGATGTCGTCGATCGCCTTGAAGGCGCTGTAGTACGCGGACAGGCCGCTGATGTCGATTCGCTTGGCCATGGGGATCACTTCTCTTCTGCGGGCGGTCTGCTGACTGCTGGGGTGGGCCGCGTCAGCGACCGGCCTTGGGCGCCTTCCAGCGGGAGATGAGCCGGGCGATCAGGTTCAGGATCATCACGAACGCGATGAGGACCAGGGCGGCGCCCCACGCACGGTCGTAGCTGGGCTGGTTGCCGTTGTTGTACTGCTCGAAGATGTAGTACGGCAGCGACGACTGCGGGTCCTTGAACGGGTCGGTGTTGATCACCGCACTGCCGAAGACCAGCAGCGCGATCGGGGCGCTCTCGCCCGCGATACGCGCGATCGCCAGCATGATGCCGGTGGTGATGCCGCCGACGGCGGTCGGCAGGACCACCTTGACGGTGGTGCGCCACTTCGGGATGCCGAGCGCCAGCGAGGCCTCGCGCAGCTCGTTGGGCACCAGCTTGAGCATCTCCTCGGTGGAGCGCACCACGACCGGCATCATCAGCAGGGCGAGCGCCAGCGAGCCGGCGAAGCCGGATGCCGGGGCGGAGCCGACGACCACGAACCAGACCGACAGGATGAACAGACCGGCCACGATCGACGGGATGCCGGTCATGACGTCCACGAAGAAGGTGACCCACTTGGCGAGCGCGCCCTTGCCGTACTCGACCAGGTAGATCGCGGTGAGCATGCCCAGCGGGGCGGCGATGACGGTGGCGATGCCGACCTGCTCCAGGGTGCCGATGATGGCGTGGTAGACGCCGCCGCCCGGGTTGATGGTCAGCACGTTGTTCATCGAGTGGCTCAGGAAGGTGCCGTCCACCACGTCGGCGCCCTTGCTGACGGTGGTCTCCACCAGCGAGTACAGCGGGATGACGGCCAGGATGAAGCTCGACCAGATCAGGCTGGTGGCGACCCGGTCCTTGGCCTGCCTGCGGCCCTCGACCCGGGCGGTGATGGCGTAGGAGCCGGCCACGAAGAGCACCAGGGCGATCAGGCCCCACTGGATGTGGCTGCGCAGTCCGGCGCCGGCGCCGACCGCCGCGCCGATCGCGACGGCTCCTGCGGCGATGGCCAGCGGGCTCCAGCGGGGCAGGTGGCGGGAGGCGAGCCGCGGGGAGGCGGGCCTGCCGGGCGCCTGCGGGGCGTCCATAACCGTGTCGCTCATGCGTTGGCCCCCGAGTATTCCTTCCGCCGCTGGATGATGATCCGCGCGGCACCGTTGACCAGCAGGGTGATCAGGAACAGCACCAGGCCGGAGGCGATCAGCGCGTCCCGGCCGAAGTCGTCGGCCTCGCCGAACTTGGCGACGATGTTCTGCGAGAAGGTGCCGCCGACCGGGTCCAGGATGTGGCCGGACAGCGTCGGCGAGGCGGACAGCACGGTGGCGACCGCCATGGTCTCGCCGAGCGCGCGGCCCAGGCCCAGCATGGAGGCGCTGATGATGCCCGAGCGGGCGAAGGGCAGCACCGAGAGCCTGATGACCTCCCAGCGGGTCGCGCCGAGCGCGAGCGCCGCCTCCTCGTGCATCTTGGGCACCTGGTTGATCACTTCACGGCTGACGTTGGTGATGATCGGCAGGATCATGATCGCCAGCAGGATGCCCACGGTGAACAGCGAGCGGGCCGAGGAGTTCGGGTCGGCCTTGTGGAAGATGTAGGTCCAGCCGAAGTACGTGTCCAGCCAGAGGTTCACGCCCTTGAGGTGCGGCACCAGGAAGAGCGCGCCCCACAGGCCGTAGACGATGCTGGGGACCGCGGCGAGCAGGTCGATCACGTAGGCGATCGGACCGCCCAGGCGGCGCGGCGCGTAGTGCGTGATGAACAGGGCGATGCCGATCGCGATCGGGACCGCGATGGCCATCGCGATGACGGAGCTGACCACGGTGCCGTAGGCCAGGACCGCGATACCGAAGACCGGCGGGTTCAGGCTGGGCGTCCACTCGAAGGTGGTCAGGAAGTTGCCGTGGTCGTTGGAGACCGCGTGGACCGCGCGCACGGTGAGGAAGACCGCGATGGCGGCCATCACCACGAGCAGCAGGATGCCGGAGCCGCGGGCCAGGCCGGCGAAGATCCGGTCGCCGGGGCGTGTCACGGTCGCGGTGGCGCGGTGCGGTTCCGAGGTGGTGGGGGGTGGAGCGGTGGTCGTCATAGGTGTGTTCTCCGGTCTGGGTGGGGGAGCGGACTCCCCCGGCGGCGGTGCACCGGATACGCGGCGGGTCCCGCGGCCACCGGCCGCGGGACCCGCCGCGCTTCATCAGGAAAGGGCGGAGACGGCGGTACGGACCTTGGTGGCGATCTCGGTCGGCAGCGGCGCGTAGCCCGCGGCGGCGAGCTTGGCCTGGCCGGTCTCGCTCGCGATGTAGGTCAGGAAGGACTTGGTCAGCGGCAGGGTGTCGGCCTTGTTGCCCTTGTCGCAGGCGATCTCGTACGTCACCAGGACGATCGGGTAGGCGTTGTCCGCCTTGGTGGTGTACGCGGCGCTGAGGTCCAGCGCCAGGTCGGAGCCGGTGCCGACGACCTTCGCCTGCGCGATGCCCGCGGAGGCGTTGGCGGTGGTGGCCTCGACCGGGGCGGAGGCGCCGGTGGCGATCTTGACCGTGGGGATGCTGCTGGCGGTCGCGTAGGACAGCTCGAAGTAACCGATCGAGCCCTCGGTCTGCTTCACCAGACCGGCCACGCCCGCGGACTTCGGAGCGGCCTGGCCGCCCTTGGCCGCCCACGCCTTCGCGTGCTCGTACGGCCAGTCGGCCGGCGCGGAGCCCTTGAAGAACTTGGTCAGGTTGTCGGTGGTGCCGGAGTCGTCCTGGCGGTGGACCGACTGGATCTTGGTGCTCGGCAGGTTCGCGCCGGGGTTGAGCGCCTTGATCGCGGCGTCGTTCCAGGTGGTGATCTTGCCGTTGAAGATCTTCGCCAGGGTCGAGCCGTTGAGCACCAGGTCGTTCACGCCGGGCAGGTTGTAGCCGATGGCGATCGGGCCGCCGACCATCGGGATGTTGATGCCCTGGCCGCCGGTGCAGGCGCTCTTGGACTTGTCGACCTCTTCGGGCTTCAGCGGCGAGTCGGAGCCGGCGAAGGCGTCCGTGCCGTTGTTGAAGTCGATGATTCCCTCGCCGGAGGAGGACGGCTTGTAGTTGATCGTCGCGCCGCTGCACGCCTGCTGGTAGTCCTTGACCCAGGACTCGACCGCGTTCTGCTGGGCGGTCGAACCCGAGGACAGGATCTTGCCGGTCGCACAGGAGATGCCCGACGCGTTGGTGCCGCTCGTCGCGCTGCTCGAACCGCTCGCCGAGTTGCTCGGCGTGGACGAGTCGCTGTTGTCGTCCGAACCACAGGCGGACAGGACGAGCGCACCGGTAATCGCGACCGCGCCGACGGTCAGGGCGCGCAGCCCGCTCTTACGCTGAAGCTTCACCTTCGTGTGTTCCTTCCGAGAGCCCGCCGGTCGACGGCGAAGCAGAGGGTTGTGTATCTGCGTCCTCCGGCGGCTCGTGCTCACCGGTAAGGCCGAAATTAGGCAGATCAGATGAAGCGACCAACGGGAGAGGGTGAACGCCGGGTGAACCTCACCCGTCAGCCCGGTGCCACTCCCTCCGGGGGGTGCGGCCGTTACGTGCGTTACCCCTGCGCCAGGCGTTGCCCACCCCCGAGCACGGGCCGTGCGGGTCCCCCTTCGGCAGGGGGTGCGACGCCGCTGGCGCGGGGCTGGGGGGTGCGGCTGGGTTTGTGGGTGCGCTTCCCCCGGGCGCGGGGGCCGTGCGGTCCCCCTTCGGCAAGGGGCGCGACGCCGCTGGCGCGGGGCTGGGGGTGCCGCTGACGCAGGGGGCGCCCGTCAGGGGCGCGGGGAACTGCGCGAGCAACCCACCACCGGCCGGTGGTCCGGGGCGGACCGAGGAGACCCTTCGGGTCGGTGGCGACCCGCGCGTGGGTGGTGGGCTGGGCGCGCAGTTCCCCGCGCCCCTGGGGTGGTGCGGTGCGTCCGCATACGACGCCGAGTGGGGGCTGGGCGCGCAGTTCCCCGCGCCCCTGAGGAGCTGGCGTCGGCCGTCTGCGCGCCCTGTCCCGGGGCACCCGGACGGAGCTGGCGTCGGGCGTCCGCGCGGCCATCCCCGGGCACCCGGGGGACTGAGGGGAGCACGGAGCCGCAGCCGCGCGGTGGCTAGGGCAGCAGAGTCAGGAGGAAGGTGGCGATGAGGGGGCGGTCACGCTCGTGGGTGAGGCGGAGCTCGGCCGCCGCGGGGCCGAGCCAGACCATCCGGTCCACCTCCGTGTTGGCGACGAAGTCGCCCGCGTGGGCCCGGGCAGCCCAATAGCGAACCTCCTTGGACCGCCCGTCCACGAGATACCGCGTCGAGCCCAGCGCAGCGCCCAACTCGCAGTCCAGCCCGGTCTCCTCCCTGGTCTCCCGCACCGCCGCGGCGGCGAATTCCTCACCCCGCTTGAGCTTGCCCTTGGGCAGGCTCCAGTCGTCGTAGCGCGGCCGGTGCACCAGGGCGATCTCGACGCCGCCCGGCGCGGCGCGCCACAGGACCACGCCCGCCGCCCGTACCGCCACCTCGTCCTCGGTCATTGGCCGCGCACCCCCGGAACCGCGGGCTGCCACAGCCGGGAGAAGGCGAAGCGGGCCGCCTCGACCTCGTGCCGCTGGTCGGCGTGCAGCACACCGAGCGCGTACGCCGTCGCCGGCGCGATCCGCGGGGTGCGGGCGGCGGCGGCGACGGCGGAGGCTGACTCGGCGGCCTGCCGGTGCCGTTCGAGCAGCGTGCCCGCGTCGGTGAGCCGCTGCCGGTCGGCCCCGCCGTCGGGACGGGTCACCTCGGCCGCGTAACGGGTCAGCCGCAGCAGCACCCGCACCTGGTGCCAGGGCGCGTCCTGGAGGTCGGCGGTGAGGTCGGCGCCGAGCGAGGCCTGCACGGCGTCGGCGTTGTACGGGTGCGCCGCCCGGTGCAGCGGCAGCGCGGCGGCGGCGTCGGCCAGCCGCCGGTGGGCCTGCGCGGCCATCGGCGGCATGACGGTACGGGCGGGGCCCGCCGCGGCGGGTGCGAGCGGCACCTCGGAGGCCAGGACGGCGATCGCGTCGGCCAGCGCGTGGAACCGGGACGAGCCCATGGCCTGGAGCGACGCCGAGTGCGCGCGGGTCCTGGCCAGCGTCAGCTGGCGTTCGAGCAGGGCGCCGGCGCGGGCCGCGCCCAGCGCCAGCGGTCCGCCGCCGGACGGCGGGGGCGGCGGCGCGCCGCCCACCGCGACGACGGCCTCCTGGCCCTCCGCGGTGATCGACAGCCGCCGCAGCGCGTCCAGCAGCCGGGCCAGCCGGGTGGCGTACTGCGGCTCGCGGCCCAGCGTCGTGGACAGCCAGCCCAACTCGGCGCGCAGCGGCTCGGCCCAGCCGGGGTCGGTCAGCGGCCCGTAGATGTGCAGCGCCCCGCCGATCCGGCGGGCACTGGCCCGCAGCACCGCGTCGGCCTCGGCCTCGTTCTCGCCGCGCAGGCTCAGCCCGCGCAGGAAGGCGATGGCCCGCTCGTGCAGATAGCGGGTCAGCACCTCGCCCGCGGTGCCGCCGCCCGGTGGCATGGCGTCGTACGGTTCGGCGTTCATGCTGCTGCTGGTCCCCGTGTCCCCGTTGTCTGCCGGTGCCGGTGCGCTGCCGCCGGGGGCGGGCAGGCGCGGCGGCCTGGCGCTGGTCGATGCTGCGGACGGGGGCGGATGGGCAGGCGTGTCCCCGTCCCGCAGGGTCTGCTGGTGCTGCGACGACAGGCGGTCAGGTAGCTGCTGATGGGCCACGCCGGCGCCTCCGGGCATCGATGAGCATCTCCTGGACATTGCGCAGCGGGCGCCCTTCGGCGTCGGTGCTGTGCCGGGTCCAGTTGCCGTCGGCCGCCAGGTGCCAGGAGGACGTGCCGTCGGACATCCCGGTCTCCAGCAGGCGGTTGAGGGTGGCGCGGTGGGTCGGGTCGGCGACTCTGACCAGCGCCTCGATGCGCCGGTCGAGGTTGCGGTGCATCATGTCGGCGCTGCCGAACCACACTTCGGGGTCGCCGCCGTTGCCGAACGCGAAGACCCGGGAGTGTTCGAGGAAACGCCCGAGAACACTGCGGATCCTGATGTTCTCCGACAGCCCGGCCACCCCCGGCCGTACCGCGCAGATCCCGCGTACCCAGATGTCCACCTGGACGCCGGCCTGCGAGGCCCGGTAGAGCGCGTCGATCAGCGCCTCGTCCACGATGGAGTTGACCTTGATGCGGACGAACGCGGGCCGCCCGGCCCGCTGGTGCTCGATCTCCGTCATGATCCGGGCGACCAGCCCGTCGCGCAGGCTGCGCGGGGCGACCAGCAGCCGGTTGTACGTGGCGCGCCGCGAGTAGCCCGACAGCCGGTTGAACAGGTGCGACAGGTCCGCCCCGACCTGCGGGTCGGCGGTCAGCAGGCCCAGGTCCTCGTAGAGTCTGGCCGTCTTGGGGTGGTAGTTGCCGGTGCCGACATGGCTGTAGCGGCGCAGGGTGTCGCCCTCCTGCCTGACCACCAGCGACAGCTTGCAGTGCGTCTTGAGGCCGACCAGGCCGTAGACGACATGGCAGCCGGCCTCTTCGAGCTTTCTGGCCCATTTGATGTTGGCCTGCTCGTCGAAGCGCGCCTTGATCTCGACCAGCACCAGCACCTGCTTGCCCGCCTCGGCCGCGTCGATCAGCGCGTCCACGATCGGCGAGTCGCCCGAGGTGCGGTAGAGGGTCTGCTTGATGGCCAGCACGTCCGGGTCGGCCGCCGCCTGGTCGAGGAAGGCCTGCACGGACGTGGAGAAGGAGTCGTACGGGTGGTGCAGCAGGATGTCCCGCTCGCGCACCGCCGCGAAGATGTCCGGCGGGGTCGCGGACTCGACCTCGGCCAGGTCGCGGTGCGTGCCGGCGATGAACCGCTGGAACTGCAGCTCGGGCCGGTCCAGGCGGGCGATCGCGAACAGGCCGGTCAGGTCGAGCGGGCCGGGCAGCGGATAGACCTCGGTGTGCTTCATCTTCAGCTCGTGCACGAGCAGGTCGAGCACCCGGGGGGCGATCGACTCCTCGACCTCAAGGCGCACCGGCGGCCCGAAGCGGCGCCGCATCAGCTCCTTCTCCAGCGCCTGGAGCAGGTTCTCGGCGTCGTCCTCCTCGACCTCCAGGTCCTCGTTCCTGGTCACCCGGAACATGTGGTGGTCCAGGACCTCCATCCCCGGGAACAGCTCCTCCAGGTGCGCGGCGATCACGTCCTCCAGCGGGACGTAGCGCTGCGGCCCCGCCTCCAGGAAGCGCGACAGGATCGGCGGCACCTTCACCCGGGCGAAGTGCTCGTGCCCCGAGACCGGGTTGCGCACCACCACCGCCAGATTCAGCGACAGGCCCGAGATGTACGGGAAGGGGTGCGCCGGGTCGACGGCCAGCGGTGTCAGCACCGGGAAGATCTGCTGCCGGAACAGCGTGGCGAGCCTGGCCTGCTCCTTCTCGGTCAGCTCGGCCCAGCGGATGACGTGGATGCCCTCGTCGGCGAGCTGCGGGGCGACGTCGTTCTGGAAGCAGGCCGCGTGCCTGGCCATCAGCTCCCGCGATCTGGTCAGTATCAGGTCGAGTACGTCCCTGGGCTGCAGTCCTGACGCGGACCGGGTCGCGACCCCGGTGGCCATCCGGCGCTTCAGGCCGGCCACTCTGACCATGAAGAACTCGTCGAGGTTGCTGGCGAATATGGCCAGGAAATTAGCCCGTTCGAGTAGCGGGGTGGCCGGGTCCTCGGCCAGTTCGAGCACCCGCTCGTTGAAGGCCAGCCAGCTGCGCTCCCGGTCCAGGAAGCGGCCCTGCGGCAATTCCGCGCCGAATTCCTCGCTGGCCGCGTCGAGCCCCGGCGGCTCCGGCTCCAGGTCGGGTACGACCCGCGGCCGGAAGGTGCCGAACCTGTCGGTGGTGCCCTCGCCGGGCCCCTTGTCGGGCTGGGCGGGGACGCTGGGATGATTCGTCTGGGCCATGGTGCGCGAGCCCTCCTCCGGTTCCGGCGCGTACGCGCGGCCGACACCCCCCGTCAGGCGGCCAGCAGCCGTCATTCCATTGTCTCGTGCCGGCGGGGGTTTCGGCAGGTCGGGCGGGGTTGAGCGGTGGGGGGCAGCGGGCTGCATCCTGCGATGCTTGCAAGGGCGGTTGAACCGCCGGTAACGAGAGCATTGCCGTCAGGCAAGCGCAGCGCCTCCGGCGAGGGTGCGCCGGAGTCCCCGGGGTGCCCCCTTCCCCCTTCCCCCTTTCCGCCCCCGCACCCGGGGCGGCCCCCGCGCACTTCCCCGCGCCCCTGGGTGAGTGCCACTTGCGGTGGCCTGTCGCCTGCGGCCGCGTCGTGGCCGGCCGCGCACTTCCCCGCGCCCCTGGGGCGGGTGCCACATCCTGTTGCGTTCACAGTGCCGCCGCACTGTGGCTGAGCGCGCGGTTCCCCGCGCCCCTGGGTGAGTGCCACTTGCGGTGGCGTCGCTTCTTTCCCGCCGTCTCGGCCGGTCGCGCAGTTCCCCGCGCCCCTACGGGGCCCGTCCTCTGCCGCAGAGGGCACGCTTCAGGGGCGCGAGGAACTGCGCGACCAGACACGACGGCGCCGCAGGCGACAGGCCACCGCAAGGGGCACCCACGTGGGCACCCGGGCAAGCCTCCGGCTAGGACTCCGTGCGGAACATCAGGTCGACCTCGTAGGTCGTGAAGCCCAGCCGTTCGTATACCGCGACGGCAGGCGAATTGTCCGCGTCGACGTAGAGGAGCACACCGGGCAGGCCGCGCTCCGCGGCAAGGTGGCGCAGGCCGATCGTGGTGAGGGCGCGGCCCAGACCGCTGCCCTGCTCGGCGGGGGCGACGCCGACCACGTACACCTCGCCGAGCCCGAGATCGTCGTGGACCTTCGTCCAGTGGAAGCCGGCCAGCGTGTCGCCGCGGAAGGCGAGGAAGAAGCCGGCCGGGTCGAACCACGGCTCGGCCTTGCGGTCGTCGAGGTCACGCTGTGTGAGCGAGCCCTGCTCGGGGTGGTGGGCGAAGGCTGCCGAATTGACGGCGAGCCACTTCGCGTCGTCCTGCCCGGGCCGGAAGGTGCGCACCGTCACCCCGGCCGGCAGCACCGGCTCGGGAAGCGCCGCGTCCAGCGGCATCCGCATCTGCCGCAGCTCGCGGAAGAGCTTGAGGCCGAGCTTGACGGCCAGGTGCCGCGCGCCGGGGTGGCCGCCGTGCGCCCACACCCGCATCCGGCGCCCGGTGGCGGCGAGCAGTGCGTCACCGAGTGCGCGGCCGTGCCCGTGCAGCCGGTGCCCGGGGTGCACGACGAATTCCGCGGCGGGCGCCTCGACCGGGTCGGCGTCCTCGATCTGCCCGTATCCGGCGAGGTCGTCGCCGGACCACAGCACCAGGTGCCGTACGCCCTCCCGGCGACCTCCGCGTACGTGCAGCCGGCCCTGCTCGGAGACCGCGGGCTGCCCGTCCGCCGCCGCGGCGGCGGAGATCAGGCCGAGTACGGCCCGCGCGGTGTCGGTGGGGAGTTCGGTGAGGGTGTCCAGCCGCCGGTCGCTCATGCCGGAATCGTACGGGGCCGGTCCGCCTCGGGGCGGGCAGGCACCGCGCGGGCCACCGGGATGATCGCGGCTGAGGCGCAGGCGGTGACCGCGGCCAGGGCGAATCCGGGCCAGTAGGCGGTGGCGGAGATGACCGCGGCCATGACGGGCGGTACGACCGCGGCGGTGAGGTTCTGGCCGGTGTTGTGGACGCCGAGGGCGCGGCCCGACCAGGCGGGTCCGGCGTGTTCCGCGGTGGAGGTGAAGGACAGCCCGTTGGTGCTCGACGTGATCGCGATGGCGGCCACCAGCAGGACGGCGGTCAGCGGCGAGGGGAAGGCGGTGGCCACGGCGGCGGCCGCGACCACCGCGGCCGTGACGACGGCCAGCTGCCGCATGGGCCGCAACCGGTTGCCGACCCGGTCCGACCAGCGGCCGACCAGGATGCGGGACAGTGCGCCCAGCCCCTGGGCGACGGCGATGAGCTGGCCCGCGTGCACCGGGGACCAGCCGCGTACGTCCACCAGCATCACCAGCGCGAAGGCGCCCGCGGTGAACTGCGGGACGACCAGCAGCGCGGCCGAGCCGTGGATGCGCCACAGCAGCCGGGAGCCGCGGTAGGGGTTGGGCGCGGGCTCGGCGTTCTTCGCGGCGGGCCTCGCGGGGTCGGCGGCGAAGACCGCGATCAGTACGGCGATCACCGCGCACAGCACGGCCAGGAAGCCGATGGCGCCGCGCAGCCCGTGCGCCCCGGCCAGCGGCGGCATGGCCAGCGCGGCGAGCCCCATGCCCAGCGGGGTGGAGGTCTGCCTGATCCCCATGGCGAGGCCCCGCTCGCTCGCGGCGAACCAGCCCATGACCAGCCGCCCGCTGGCCGAGTAGACCGACGCCCCCGCGGCGCCGGCCAGCGCCAGCAGCCCGCCGAGCGCGACCATCCCGTGCGCTGCCCAGGCCGCCGCGCCGAGCGCCCCCGCGGCGGAGCCGAGCCCGACCGCGATGACCACCCGCTCGCCCCACCGGTCGGCGGCGGCGCCCCAGGCGTACAGCGCGAGCACCAGGCCCACCGTCGGGCAGGCCACCAGCAGGCCGACCTGCGTCAGGCTCAGGTCCTGCTGTGTGCGCAGGTCGTCGGCGAGGTACGGGATCCCGTAGACGAACGCACAAGCCGCGGTCTGCGCGGCGGTCCCCAGCGCGAGCATGATCCAGCGACGCACGGTTGACGCACCTCCGATGAGTGGATGGTGCGGCCAAGTATTCGCCGACTACCGGGATCTGAGACGGTGATTTCACATTCCGAGACGGCCGCGGAGCCGGGGTCAGGGCTCCGGCGGGGCGTCGGGCGGTGCCGTCGGGGCGCCTGGCAGGTAGAGGGTCGCCTCGGTGCCGCCGCCACTGGCCGGGGTCAGGCCGATCGTGCCGCCGGACTGGTGGACGGTGCGGGCGACGATCGACAGGCCCAGGCCGCTGCCGGGCAGGGAGCGGGCGGACGGGGAGCGCCAGAAGCGTTCGAAGACGTGCGGCAGCTCCTCCGCGGGGATGCCGGGTCCGTGGTCGCGCACGGTCAGCCGGCCGCCGTGCAGCCGGACGTCGATACGGCCGCCCGGCGGGCTGAACTTCACCGCGTTGTCCAGCAGGTTGACGATGGCCCGCTCCAGGGCCGAGGCCTCGCCGCGGACGAACCAGGGGGCGATGTCCGCGGTGATGTGCAGGTCGGGGCCGCGCAGCCGGGCGCGCTCCAGGGCGGTGCCGGTGACCTCGTGCAGCGGTACGACCTGGAGGGTGGGCGCCGCGTCCGGGCGGGACAGCTCCTGGAGGTCGCCGATCAGCGCGGCCAGTTCGGTCATCTGGGCCTTCACCGATGCCAGCAGGGCGCGCCGGTCCTCGGGCGGGATGGCCCGGCCGGTCGCCTCGCTGCGCTCCAGCAGTTCGATGTTGGTCCGCAGCGAGGTCAGCGGGGTGCGCAGCTCATGGCCCGCGTCGGCGATCAGCTGCTGCTGCCGGTCGCGCGAGGAGGCCAGCGCGGACGTCATCGCGTTGAAGGACTGGCCGAGCCTGGCGATCTCGTCCTCGCCCTCGACGGGGATCCGGACGCTCAGGTCCTCGGTGCGGGCGATGTGCTCGACGGTCCCGGTCAGCTGGTCGACCGGGCGGAGGCCCGCCCTGGCGATCGCGGTGCCCGCCGCCCCCGCGCCGACCACGCCGATGCCGGCGACCGCGAGCAGCACCCAGGCGAGGGTGGTCAGCGGGTCGGTGACGTCGCTGAGCGGCCGGGCGACGGAGACAGCGGCCGGCACCCGGTCCACGGTGAAGTTCGCCGGCGCGGTGAAGACCCGCAGTTTGTGGCCGCTGGCGGTGACCGTACGCAGGACGCCGTCGGGCACGTCGCGGGCGGCGATCTCGCGGTCGGTCTCGTTCACCGGGATCGTGATGTGGCCCTGCACCCAGCACGACGTGCCGTTGGCCAGCACGACCTGGGCGGAGGTGGTGGCCGAGATGTAGCGCCCGGGGCCGTCGCCCTGGGCCGGCGCGGTGGCGTGGCAGCCGTCCTGGTTCAGGGTGTTGGCGATCACCGCCGCCGGGATGATGTCCGGCTGCCGCAGCGACTTGTCCAGCTCCTTCATCAGCTGGTCCCTGGTGATCAGCCAGCACGCCAGCGCCGCCGCGGCCACCGCGACCGCCACGGCCGCCGCCGTCAGCAGCGCCAGCCGGGACCGCAGCGGAAGCCGCTTCACGCGTGACCGCCGTCCGGCGCCCGCAGGACGTAGCCGACCCCGCGCACGGTGTGCACCAGCCGCGGCATGCCGCCCGCCTCGGTCTTGCGCCGCAGGTACATCACGTAGACGTCGAGGGAGTTGGAGGACGGTTCGAAGTCGAAGCCCCACACCGCTTTCAGGATCTGCTCGCGGGTGAGGACCTGGCGGGGGTGGGTGAGGAAGAGTTCGAGCAGGGTGTACTCGGTACGGGTCAGCTCCACGGGGCGGCCGTCACGGGTGACCTCGCGGGTGGTGACGTCCATCCGCAGGTCGGCGAAGGCCAGCGTGTGGTCCGCGGGGTCGCCCGCGGCCCCGGCGGCCGTGGCGTAGGAGCTGCGGCGCAGCAGGGCGCGCAGCCGCGCCAGCAGCTCGTCCAGCTCGAACGGTTTGACCAGGTAGTCGTCGGCGCCCGCGTCGAGTCCTGTGACGCGGTCGCCGACGGTGTCGCGGGCGGTGAGCATCAGGATGGGCGTGGTGACCCCGGTGGCGCGCAGCCGCCGGGCGGTGGTCAGGCCGTCCATCCGCGGCATCAGGACGTCGAGCACGATCGCGTCGGGGCGGTACGTGTCGGCGGCCTCCAGCGCGGCCATGCCGTCGGCGGCCATCTCGGTGTCGTAGCCCTCGAAGGCCAGGCTCCGGCGCAGTGCCTCGCGCACGGCGGGCTCGTCGTCCACGATCAGGACGCGGGCGGGGGCGTCGCCGGGCTCGCCGGTGCTGGGGGCGGAGCCGGGACCAGGACTCATGGTGGGGGATACCTCGCTGCTCGACATGGGTGGTGCCGCTGACCCTTTCAGCGTCGCACGGCGCCGGGTCCTAGTTGGTGCCGCCGGCGCGCAGCGTCGGCAGGTCGGCCTTGACGGTGTTGATCGGGATGGCGAAGCCGAGGCCGACGCTGCCGGACGACGACGAGGAGGATCCGTCGGAGGAGGAGTCCGAGTACATCGCCGAGTTGATCCCGATGATCTGCCCGCTCATGTTGATCAGGGCGCCGCCGGAGTTGCCGGGGTTGAGCGAGGCGTCGGTCTGGATCGCCTTGTACGTGGTGGTGGAGCTGCCGGTGTCGCCGTTGTACTGGTTGCCGCCGAAGGAGAACGGCCACTGGTCGCCGCTCCCGCTCCCGCCCTGGCTCTGCCCCTGGCTCTGGCCGGTCTCGACCGGCACGGTCACATCGCGGTTGAGCGCGGAGACGATGCCGCTGGTGACGGTGTTGCTCAGGCCCTCGGGGGAGCCGATGGCGACGACCTGGTCGCCGATGGCGACGGAGGAGGAGTCGCCTAGGGTGGCGGCGGGCAGGCCGCTCGCGCCCTGCACCTTGATGAGCGCCAGGTCCTTGGCCGCGTCGGTGCCGACGACGGTCGCGGTCGCGGACTTGCCGTTGGTGTACGTGACGCTGATCTGGTTGGCGCCCGCGACGACGTGGTTGTTGGTGACGATCTGGCCGTCGGCGGTGATGATGATGCCGGAGCCGGTGGCCTTGCCCTGGCTGGAGCTGGCGTTGATCTCGACGACGCTGGGGTCGACCGCCTTGACCACGCCGGAGACGGTGCCGTCGATCGCGGCGGCGTTCACCACGGCGGAGCCGGTGGACGCGGCGCTGGTGCTGCCGCTTGAGTGGTCGGTCGCGTTGCCGACCAGGGCGCCGACCCCGCCGCCGATCACGCCGGCCGCGATCGCGGCGGCGGCGAAGAGCGCGACGGGCCTGCGGGCCCGCCGCCGGTGGCCGCCGGGCTCACCGGGTCCGCCGGTCGCGGCGGCCGGGCCGTACGGGCCGTGCGGGGGCGGCGGCGGATAGCCGGTGTAGGCCGGGGTGCCGGCGGGCTCGGACGGGGTCCCGCCCTCGGCGAGGGCCGCTGATTCGGCGGCGGCGGGGCCGGAGGACGCCGAGGACGCCGAGGACGCCGAGGAGGAGAACGGGACCGGGGCCTGGGGGCCGGAGTAGAGCGGAAGCTGCGGGTCGTGCGGGTGCTGGGGTTCGCCGCCGTTGCGGCTGCTCTCGGTCATGTCAACGACTGTGGGCCCAGAAGATGAGAGCTTGCTGAGCACACGCTGAGAAGCCCGGCAGAAGCACGTATGCCCGATGTAAGGAAGATCGCGCGCCCCGGATCGCGCACCCCCGGCCGCGCGCCCCCCGGACCCGCCCCCGGACCCCGGAAGAGCCGCCCGCCGGGCCGCGCCCCGAGCGGCCCGCGCTCGAAGCGGTCCTGCGCAGGGCGGTCGGCGCCCTACCGCCGGCCGCCGGACCTCAGTGGCAGCCGCAGGACCCGCGGAGCACCAGCCGGGACGGGAACTGCCGCAGCCGCTCCCGCTTGGCACCCGGAACCCGCAGCGAATCGTCGAGCACCGCGTCCACCGCCGCCCGGGCCATGCCCTGCCGGTCGGAGGCCACCGTGGTCAGCGGCGGGTCGGCGAGCGCGGCTTCCTTGACGTCGTCGAAGCCGGCCACGGCCAGCCCCTCGGGGACGTCGATCCGCAGCTCGCGGGCGGCCCGCAGCACACCGATCGCCTGGTCGTCGGTGGCGCAGAAGATGGCGGGCGGCCGGTCCGGTCCCGCCAGCAGGTCGAGCGCGACCTCGTAGGCGTCGTAGCGGTTGTACGGGGCCTGGAAAAGGCGGCCCTCGGTGGACCGCCCGGCTTCCTCCATGGCCCGCCGCCAGCCGACGACGTGATCGGTGACGGGGTCGCCGATCACCGGGGTGACCTCGGTGCCGCCGAGGCAGGCCACATAGTCGTGGCCGTGCTCCAGCAGGTGGCGTACGGCAAGTTGCGCGCCGCCGATGTCGTCGGTGCGCACCGCGATGTCGTCGATGGCCTCGGGCCGTTCGTGCAGCAGCACCACCCGGGCGTCCCAGGCCTCGATCTCGGTGGCCGCGTTGTCGCTGAGGCCCTGGCTGATCAGGATCAGCCCGGACACCCGCATGCCGAGGAAGGCCCGCAGATAGTGGACCTCGCGCTCGTCGAGGTAGTCGGAGTTGCCGACCAGCACCATTTTCCCGCGCTCGGACGCGGCCTGTTCCACCGCGTGCGCCATCTCCGCGAAGAAGGGCTGGCGCGCGTCGGGGACGATCAGGCCGATCAGGTCGGTACGGCGGCTGGCCATCGCCTGGGCCACACGGTCCGGGCGATAGCCGAGCTGCTTGATGGCCGCGAGCACTCGCTCGCGGGTGGCCGGGGCTACCGGCCGGGGTCCGTTGTTGATGACGTAGCTGACGACCGCGGTGGAGGTCCCCGCCAGCCTGGCCACGTCGTCGCGCGTCACCTTGGGCACGTCGGGAAGTCTACGCGTGTCTATCGGCTCGTCACACGGGTCGTCATACGGTCTGTTCAGCGGATGAACGGCTGTCCCGCTGATCGGCGTCCGGCCCGGAGCTGCGGGCGGTTCCGCGGCCCTGCGCGGCCTCGCTGCGGGCGGCCTCCTCGGCGGCCCGCTCGACCTTCTCCGGGGTGACGAAGCGGTAGCCGACGTTGCGCACCGTGCCGATCAGCGACTCGTGCTCCACGCCGAGCTTGGCGCGCAGCCGCCGCACGTGCACGTCCACCGTCCGCGTACCGCCGAAGTAGTCGTAGCCCCACACCTCTTGGAGCAGCTGGGCGCGGGTGAAGACCCGGCCCGGGTGCTGCGCCAGGTACTTGAGCAGCTCGAACTCCTTGAAGGTCAGGTCCAGGACCCGGCCCTTGAGCTTGGCGCTGTAGGTGGCCTCGTCCACCGACAGGTCGCCGTTGCGGATCTCCATCGGGCTGTCGTCGCCGGTGATCTGCTGGCGGCCCATCGCGAGCCGCAGCCGCGCCTCGACCTCGGCCGGGCCCGCGGTGTCGAGCAGGACGTCGTCGATGCCCCAGTCCGCGGTCACCGCGGCGAGTCCGCCCTCGGTGACGACCAGCATCAGCGGGCAGCCGGGGCCGGTCGAGCGCAGCAGCTGACACAGGCTGCGCACCTGCGGCAGGTCGCGGCGGCCGTCGATCAGGATGACGTCGGCGCCGGGGGTGTCCACGAGGGCCGGGCCTTCGGCGGGGGCCACCCGCACGCTGTGCAGGAGCAGCCCGAGCGCGGGCAGCACCTCGGTTGACGGCTGGAGTGCGTTGGTCAGCAGCAGCAGAGAACTCACCGGGGGCTCCCGTCGGTCGTGCGGACATCGAGGGTGTGGTCGAGGACGTTCAGCGCATCGAGACGGACATCGTGGCGGACGTCGCGAGGTGGCGTGACCACCTCGGACCGGTCGGGTGGGTCGGGTTGGCTCATTTCGAACCCCTCCTCGATGCCTGCGAGGACGACATATGTCGTGCAGAAAAGCACGAAAGGACCCGGGGGCGGCATTGCCCAGGTCCTCTTCCACGGAAGAATAGCCCACATGGACACCGCTGCCGAGGCCAAGGACGAGCGTTTCCGTGTTTCCCCGCTCACTTCGGGTGGCCGGAGCGCGGTTCTGTTGACGTCCGACGGCGTACCCGTCGAAGCCGAACACCTGGCCGGAGCCGGTGGAGGACGCGATCTGGCCATCGTGGTCGCGCACGGTTTCAGCGGCGCGCTGGAGCGGCCCGCGGTCCGCAGGGCGGCGGCGGCGCTGCGCGGCAGCGGCGGGGTGCTCACCTTCTCCTTCCGCGGGCACGGCCGCTCCGGCGGACACTCCACTGTCGGCGACCGCGAAGTCCTCGACCTCGACGCGGTGGTGGGCTGGGCCCGGCGGCTCGGGTACGCGCGGGTGGCGGCGGTCGGCTTCTCGATGGGCGCCTCCGTGGTGCTGCGGCACGCGGGCGCGGACCCGGAAGCGGGCCTGTACGGGGTCGACGCGGTGGTCTCGGTCAGCTCGCCCGCCCGCTGGTACTACCGGGGTACGGCGCCCATGCGGCGGCTGCACTGGGCGGTGACCAGGCCCGCGGGGCGGCTGGTCTCCCGGGTCGGCCTCGGTACCCGGATCCACCCCCGCAGGTGGGACCCGGTGCCGCGCTCGCCGGTGGAGTCGGTGCCCTTCATCGTGCCGACACCGCTGCTCATCGTGCACGGCGACCGTGACGCGTACTTCCCGCTCGACCACCCGCGCTCGCTGGCCGCCGCCGCGGGCGAGGACGGCGCCGAGCTGTGGATCGAGCACGGCTTCGGCCACGCGGAGAACGCCGCGGACGCGGCGCTGCTCGGCCGGATCGGTGACTGGCTGACCGCCCGTGTTGGAGTGCGGTGACGCCGACGGTCCATGATGGAGGCGGCCCGTCCGTCCGGTGAACGGCGGCGTACGGGCCCACGACGGAACCGGCCGCGGACGGCGGCGCCGGCGTAGCAGAAGCACCACGCAAGCACGACGAAGGACGAGGGACGGAGCCGCGATGGCTGCAACCGACACGGCCGCGCGCCTGGCGGCGGGCACGATCCGCTACTGGGCCGCCGCCAAGGCCGCCGCGGGCACGGCGGAGGAGCCGTACCGCGCGGCCACGCTCGCCGACGCGCTGGCCGCGGCCCGGCAGCGGCACGCCGGGCAGCCCGACTTCGCCCGGGTGCTGCTGCGCTGCTCCTTCCTGGTCGACGGCCACCCGGTCGGCGCCCGCGCCCACACGCAGGTGCCGCTGCCCGACGGCGGCACGGTCGAGGTACTGCCGCCCTTCGCCGGGGGGTCGGTATGAGCGACCACGGCGACTACGAGTACGGCGACGGATACGGCCAGGCCCAGGGACACAGCCAGGGCCGCGGCCACGACGAGCAGGCGTACGGCGGCGGCGCCGCGCCGTACGGGACCTACGTGCCCGAGCCGCTGCACGCCGCCCCGCCCCCGCAGCACGACCAGGGCGCCTACGGTGCCCCGCCGTCCGGCGGCGACTGGTCCGGGCACGCCGCCGCCCAGGACGGCCAGGGCTACGGCGCCGCGCCCGCGCCCGGGGACGGCTGGGGCGCCACACCGCCCGCCGCGCACCCGTGGACGGCGCCGCAGGAATACCCGCAGGAATACCCGCAGGGCGGCTGGGAGCCCGGCGCGGCCCAGACCGCGTACTCCGGCACCCCCGCCGCCTACGGCGACCCCGCCTACCAGGCCCAGGGCGCCGAGTGGCAGCAGCAGCCGCCCGCGCACGCCTACGCCGACCCGCAGGCGTATCCCGCCGGGCCGCAGGGCGTCGAGCACACCGCCGTGATGCCGGTGATCGAGGACGAGCCCGCCCCGCGGCGGGAGCCGGCCCCGGGCGGCAGGGCGGCCAGGCGGCAGGGCGCGAGGACCGCCCCGGTGCGCGCCGACGGGCGGACCGGCTCGCCGATCATCGCGCCCGGCATCCAGCCCGCCGCCCTCACCGCGGCGCTCGGCCTGCTCCTCGCGGGCGGCGCCGCGCTCGGCAAACCGGGCCTGACGGTCTTCCTGGTGCTGCTCCAGGCGGTCACCGCCGCCGGCTGGTTCCGGCTGAACGGCATGTGGCCCGCCCGGCAGGGCATCGTGCTGGCCTTCCTCGCCGGTGTGACCGCCGACGTGGGCATCCTGGTCGCGGACGGCGGCCACGCGCCCGTGGTGGTCGTCGGCACCCTCGGCGTCTGGCTGCTGTTCGTCCTGGTGCTGCAACTGCGGCACCACGGCAGCGGCGACGAGCGCCTGTCGTCGCTCACCGCGACCTCGGCCTCCACCCTGATCACCGTGCTGGCCTGCGGTTACCTGGCGGCCGCGGTCTCCGGCGCGGGCACCGACCCGGTGGTCGTCGGCGCGGTGGCGGTGGCCGCCGCGACCGTGGTGCGGGCGCTCCCGCTGCCCGGCGAGCCGCTGTCGCTGACGGTCGCCCTGCTGATCGCGGCGGCCAGCGGCGCGCTGACCGGCCAGGCGAACGGCCTCGGCAGCAGCGACGGCATCCTGCTGGCCGCGGCCTGCGGCGGCTGCGCGCTGATCGGCCTGCGGGTGGCGAGCTACGACTTCCCGTCCCGCTTCGTCCACTTCACCGCGGGCGTGGCCCTGCCGCTCACCGCCGCCGCCCCGGTCGTCTACGCTCTGGGCCGGGCCCTGACCTGACCGCTCCCGCGGATCCTCACAGGTAACGGATCGGTGCCACGGGGAACCGCGGACCCTCCGCCGCCCGTCAGGCGTTGCGGAAGTCGCGGGCGGAACGAGTGGGGAGTACGGGCACATGCGAGTGTGGCGGATAGTCCTGGTCGTCGTGGTGGTCCTCGGCGGCCTGTTCGTGGCCGCCGACCGGATCGCGGTCTCGGTGGCGCAGAACAAGGCCGCGGAGCGCGCCCAGGCCACCGAGGGCCTGGACCACAAGCCGTCGGTGTCGATCAAGGGCTTCCCGTTCCTGACCCAGGCCGCCTCGGGCAAGCTGGACGACGTCACGATCAAGGCGAAGGACATCGCGGCGAACGGCGGTGGGGAGACGCTGCGCATCGCGACCTTCAACGCCGATCTGCACGGGGTGAAGTTCTCCAACAGCTACCGCACGGCGGTCGCCGACAGCGCCGACGGAGCCGCCTTCATCACCTACGCCGACCTGTCCAAGGCCGCGCCTCCCGGGGTCAGCGTGTCGTCCGCGGGCACCAGCGCGGACGGCAAGGCGATGGTGAAGCTGACCGGGACCATCCCCGGGATCGGCGTGAAGATCAGCGTGCTCAGCCAGGTGACCGTACGCGGCGCCGACTCGATCGGGCTGCACGCCGAGAACCTGCCCAAGGAGCTGACCGCGCTCGGCCTGGAGGACAACGTCCGGCAGGAGATCGACTTCGTGCGGCAGCTGACCCACCTGCCGTCCGGGATCTCGCTGACCTCGCTGACCACCTCGCCGGAGGGCATATCGGTGGCGGCCGGCGGAAAGCATGTCGTCCTCGCCGGCTGAGATCGGACGGCAAGAGAACGCATGCCCGCCATGCGGACAATCTTGTCTCGCCATGTGACACGACGGTGACACCTACGGGTTCATTTCCCTACGATCGGGACTCATGAAGCGACAGGCGGATCTCACGAAGCGGCGGGCAGTCGACCTGTGCCGCGTCGCCGCCATGCTCTGTCGCATGCCCTAGGGGCGGCAGCTCCCCCGTGCCGATGCCGGCCGCGAGGCCCCGGCGCAGCCTGACTGCCCCGTGCCGTGGAGCGCCGACAGGGCCGCTCGACCGCACCTCACCGCACCGCACCGCCCTCAGCGTGTCGCGCAACCGCACCATCCGTACTGCCCCGGAGGAGAACAGCATGAGCCGCAGTGACGTCCTGGTCGACGCCGAATGGGTCGAGGCCCACATCGACGACCCCAAGGTGGTCATCGTCGAGGTGGACGAGGACACCTCGGCGTACGACAAGAACCACATCAAGAACGCCGTCCGCATCGACTGGAAGAAGGACCTCCAGGACCCGGTCCGCCGCGACTTCGTGGACCAGGCCGGCTTCGAGGCGCTGCTGTCCGCCAAGGGCATCGCGAACGACGACACCGTCGTCCTCTACGGCGGCAACAACAACTGGTTCGCGTCCTACGCGTACTGGTACTTCAAGCTCTACGGCCACGAGTCGGTCAAGCTGCTCGACGGCGGCCGCAAGAAGTGGGAGCTGGACTCCCGCGACCTGGTCGCCGCCGTCCCCGAGCGCGCCGCCACCGAGTACAAGGCGAAGGCCCAGAACACGGCGATCCGCGCCTTCCGTGACGACGTCGTCGCCGCGATCGGCACGCTGAACCTGGTCGACGTCCGCTCGCCCGACGAGTTCTCCGGCAAGCTGCTCGCCCCGGCCCACCTCCCGCAGGAGCAGTCGCAGCGTCCCGGCCACGTGCCGAGCGCCCGCAACATCCCGTGGTCGAAGAACGCCAACGACGACGGCACCTTCAAGTCCGACGCCGAGCTGGTCAAGCTCTACCAGGACGAGAGCGTGGACCTGGCCAAGGACACCATCGCGTACTGCAGGATCGGCGAGCGCTCCGCGCTGACCTGGTTCGTGCTGCACGAGCTGCTCGAGCAGGACAACGTCAAGAACTACGACGGCTCGTGGACCGAGTACGGCTCGCTCGTCGGCGTGCCGATCGAGCTCGGCGCCAACTGAACCCCGGAGGTATCACCGTATGTGTGGAGCGAAGGCCGGCGGGCCCGACCTGGCAGGAGTTGACGTGGCGAACGAGACCATCATCCAGGGTTCTGTGACCCGCGACGGCGAGCCCGTCAGCGGATACGTACGACTGCTGGACGGCGGCGGCGAGTTCACCGCGGAGGTGCCGACCTCGGCGACCGGGCAGTTCCGCTTCTTCGCGGCGCCCGGCACCTGGACGCTGCGCGCGCTGGTTCCCGGCGGCACGGTGGACCGCACGGTCGTCGCCCAGCAGGGCGCGGCGGCCGAGGTGGCCATCGCCGTGTGACGACGGCACACAGCTCGCAGGGCCGTACCCCGCGCAAGGGGGTGCGGCCCTCCGAGCTGTTTCGGTATCCGCCTGGCGGACGTACCGTTGAGATGTGGACGCACGACGCCGTCATCGCTATTTCGCCATGATGGGCACCTGCGTGGTGCTGTTCGTCATGGCATGGGCGGTCGTACGCCTCTGGTCGGTGCCGGCCGCCATCGCGATGTGCTTGGTGGCCATGGTCATCCCCCCGGTCGCGGCGATCGTCGGCAACCGACGTGGCCCGAACGAGCGGTGGTTCGACGAACCACCGGACAAGGGTTCTGACGCCGGCACCGGAGACCCGGAGTCCGACGCGTGGTGGGACGAGCTGGAGGGCAAGAACCGCAAGGACCGCCGCAGATGAACCCGGGCCGCCGCCGCTCTCAGTAGACCAGGGCCTGCACACCGTCCGGCATGATCTCGCTGACGAAGAGCTGGGCCCCGGCGATCCGCACCCCCTTGACGACGTCCTTCTCGGTGATGTCACGGCGGGCCGCGCACTGACTGCACAGGGTGACAGTCCCCCCGGCCAGCACGCCCTCGATCAGGTCCGGCAGCGGCGCCGCGTGCGGCAGCTCGAACTGCGCCGCCCGGCCCGGCAGCGCGAACCACGCCGACTCACCCGTGAGCCACAGCGACACCTCCACCCCGCTGGCCACCGCCACCGCCGCCACCGTGAAGGCCTGCGAGCACCGCTCGGGCGCGTCCGCGCCCGCCGTCACCTTGATCACGAGCTTCTTCGCCATCCGCCCAGCGTAGGGGGTGCATGGTTGTGTCGCAGGTCACGTTCCACGGGTCGGAAACAGTTACGGATACGGCGAGTCAGCTGGACATAATACGAGTCCGCGTGCGACTGGTCGCACGTGTGTGCGTCTTTTCGCCCGGGGGGGCTTCGTGGAACGGATGGACGGCGAAACACGCCGTGAAGAGGGTCAGGGCCGGGACGCGGTCCCGCTGTTCGAACCGGAACTCGTATCGGCCTCGGTGGCTCCGCCGCCGGAGCCGTACCGGCCGATGGCCCGCCGCCGGCTGGCCCTGGTCGTCGCCGCGGCGGCGGTGCTCGGCATCCTGGCCGGCGCGGGCGCCGGCTACCAGGTGCAGCGCGGCCGCACGCCCACCCCGCTCCCGCCGCTGGTCGCGGCGGCGCCCGTCCAGCCCGTGGGCGCGGCCCCGGACCGGCCCGCGCCCAAGGCGGCCGACGACCGCGACGCGGTCTACGACGGCAACCTGCTCAAGCTGCTGCTGCCCACGCCCAAGGGGGCCAAGGAGACGGCGCGCGACTGGCGCACCCAGGCCGACCTCGCGGACGACTACGTCAGCTCGGAGGACATCTTCACCGAGCTGGGCGACAAGGGTTTCCGCCGGGCCGCCGAGGCCCGCTGGTCGGTGGGCAAGGCCGAGTTCACCGACACCGCGGTCACCCTCACGCAATTCCGCGACGACGAGGACCTGAACACCGCCGACATGCTGCGCGAGCGCGAGTACAGCGACGGCGCCCACCAGAGCTACGGCACACCCGTCCCCGGCACGCTCGACGGCGAGGTCCGGCCCTCCGCGCAGCCGTACGACGAGGGCGACGTGAAGGTCTACGTCGGCCAGGGCATGGCCAGGGTCGGCAACATCCTCGTCGAGGTCTACGTGTCCGGGGTCCGCCCGGTGTCGAGGAACGCCGTCATGTCCGTGATCACGAAGCAGCTGGAGCGGATGTGACCGAGCAGAATCCGGGGCCCTTGCCCGAGCCCCAGCCCTGGTACCCGCCCGCCCCCGTGCCCGCGCCGCCGGGACGGCCGCCGCGGCGGACCGCGCTGCTGGTGGCCGGGGCGCTCGTGGCCGCCGCCGCGCTGGGCGGCGGCGGTTACGCCCTGTCCGGCGGCGGTGACGGCAGCGACGGCGGGCCCGCGGCCCTGGCCACGCACCCGCCCGCTCCAACCGCGACCAGGGCGTACGGCGTGACGGCCGGCGGCACCCACTACGGCGACCTCGGCGAACTGCTGCTCCCGCGGCCGGAGAACCTGCGCCCGGGCCCCGACTTCCTCCAGTACGGCAACGACACGGTGCTGGACGCCGCCGAGGCCAAGCAGATGACCGAGGGCGGCGACGGCGGTGCCGAGCTCAGCGCGAAGGAGCGCAAGCAGGCCGACGCCGCGCTGGACGCCATGCACATCAAGGGCGCGGCCCTGCGGACCTTCCGCGGCCTGGGCACGGGCCAGGTCTACACGGTCACGATCGTGCAGGTGGGCAACAAGCCGGCCGCCGGGACGGGCCCCGAGGCCTTCCGCAGGCTCAGCGAGTCCAGCGACTTCTTCCGCACCGGCCCGAAGATCCCCGGCCACCCGCACGCGGTGTGCGTACTGCCGGACAGCGACGCCGGTGGCGACAGCGATGACGACGATGACGACGATGACGACAGCGACGAGGCCGACTGGCTCGACACCATGTACTGCCAGGCGACCGAGGGGGATCTGATGGTCCAGTTCGAGGCCACGGGACCGGCCCCGCTCCAGGAGGACGAGGCCGTGCAACTGGTGACCAAGCAGCTCGACCGCGTCCAGGCGCCGGGGGAGGGAGTCTGATGCCCGACGTCTCCGAGCCCCCTGCGGCCCCCTCCGAGCCCGCAGCGTCGGCCGCGCCCACGCCCGGGCCCGCAGCGGTGTCCGGGCCTGAGCCCGTGGCCGCCCCTGAGTCTGTCGCCGGACCCGCGCCCGCCGCCGGACCCCGGCCGCTGCCGGAGCCCCTTCCCGCGAGCGTCCCGGCGGCGCCTCCGTATCCGCCGCCGCTGCCCGCGTACGCGCCGCAGGCCGTCGCCCGGCCAGGCGGGGTGAGCCCGCGGGTGCGGGTCGCGCTGCGCTGGACCTCCGTGCTGCTGGTCTTCGCCGTGTTCGGCGCCGGGACGGCCTACGCCGTGACACGCCCGGAGCGTACGAAGATCCCCGGCTTGAAGACGCCGGACGACGGACGCTGGAGGTATCCGCAGGTCGCGCTGCCGAAGCTGCCCGCGCGCAAGCCGCGCCCGCTGGACGCCGCCCTCAACCCGGGCGGCGTCCACTACGCCGATGTGCGGTCGCTGCTGCTCGCGCCGCCCGGGCGGGCCGTGAACGACCCGGCCTTCCCCGGCACGACGGGCTGGCTGACGGTGGCCGCGTTCCTCAAGGTGCGGGTGGGCGGCGGCGGCTCGCAGCAGGAGCTGTTCCTCAAGGAGCAGGGCCTGCGGCATGTCGCGGGCCGCGCCTGGACGATGCCGGACGGCACCAGGACCGAGGTGTATCTGGCGCAGTTCATCAGCGCGGGATACGCCACGTACTACGACCAGGACGCCGACCTCAAGCCGATCGACGGCGTCACCACCGACCGCCTCGACACCGGCCTCGCGGACCGCACGGTCCCCAGGGGTGTGAAGGTGGCCGGCTACGACGAGACCGCGCCCTACGGCGACAGCATGACCCGTTACGCCTTCCTGGTCGCGGGCGACACGGTGGCGCTGGTCCGCCAGACCCGCAAGGGCGGCGAGGTCCCGGAGCAGGCCTTCCGGCAGACCGTACGGCTCCAGGCGCAGCTGCTGGGCTGAGCCGCGCGGACGTGCGGCGCCCGGACGAGCCGCACGTCACGCGGCCTGGCCGCGCCCGCGCGAGGGCCGCGCACTAGACTTGTGCGCGGCCCTGCCCGCTGCCCTCGCGAGGAGCACGACCCGTGCACATTGAGTACTACTACGACGCCCTGCTCGTGCTGGTCTGCGTCGGCGTCGCCGCGTTCGCCTTCTACGCGGTGAAGAAGCTCTACCAGGGCCAGCGCTGACATGATCGAGATCCCGTCCGACCTGCACCCCGACCTCGTACCGCTGGCGTTCCTGCTCGGCCGGTGGGAGGGCGCGGGCGTGTACGACTTCCCGGGCTCGGAGAAGTGCAACTTCGGGCAGTCGGTCGCCTTCACCCACGACGGCCGGCCGTTCCTCGAATACGTCTCCCACACCTGGGTGCTGGACGCCGAGGGCAAGAAGGTCAGGCCGCTGGAGACCGAGAGCGGCTACTGGCGGATCGGCAAGGACCGCGAGGTCGATGTCACCACCACCCGGGACGAGGGTGTCGTGGAGATCTGGACCGGCGAGCTGGCCGAGGGCAAGCCGCAGATCGACCTGGTCACGGACGCGGTCGCCCGGCTGCCCTCCGCCCCCGAGTACAGCGGCGGCAAGCGGCTGTACGGCTATGTGAACAGCGACCTGATGTGGGTCGGCGAGAAGGCCACCCCGGCGATTCCGCTGCGCCCGTACATGTCGGCCCATCTGAAGAAGGTCGTGGACCCGCGCGAGTGGGTCGCCGACCTCAAGGACCTGCCCGACGACGGCATCGCCTTCTTCAAGTAGCCGCACGGGCCGTCCGCCCGGTGAATCGACCTACACTGGCCGGGTGGTCACCACCGACTGGAAGACCGACCTCCGCCGGCGCGGCTACCGGCTGACGCCGCAGCGGCAGCTGGTGCTGGAAGCTGTCGAGTGCCTGGAGCACGGCACACCCGACGGCATCCTGTGCGAGGTGCGCAAGACCGCCTCCGGGATCAACATCTCCACCGTCTACCGCACGCTGGAGCTGCTGGAGGAACTGGGCCTGGTCAGCCACGCCCACCTCGGACACGGGGCGCCCACCTACCACCTCGCGGACCGGCACGACCACATGCACCTGGTCTGCCGGGACTGCGACGCGGTCACCGAGGCGCATGTGGAGCTGGCGGCGCCGCTCATGGCGGAGCTCCAGGCGGAGTTCGGCTTCGAGACCGACATGAAGCACTTCGCGATCTTCGGCCGCTGCCGGGACTGCTCGGCGAAGGCGGCCGGCTCCTCGGCCGGGTGACCTCCGTCCGGCCGGTCCTGGCCGCCGGATCCGGTCATACGAGCGGCCTGGTCGTAGTCTTGACGACATGACGAAGAGCCCTTTGCTGTCGCTGCCCGGCGCTGTCGCCGCGGAAGGCCCTGACGAAGGGGTGGCCGCGCATTACGGCGACCTCTTCCGCGAGCAGCGCGCGCTCGCGGACGGCAGCGGTTTCGTGGACCTCTCGCACCGCGGTGTGGTGACGGTCACCGGTGCCGACCGGCTGGCCTGGCTGCATCTGCTGCTCACCCAGCACGTGGAGAACCTGCCGGCCGGACAGGCCACGGAAGCGCTCGTCCTGTCCGCGCACGGCCATATCGAGCACGCCCTCTACCTGGTCGACGACGGCGCCACCACCTGGATCCACGTCGAGCCCGGCACGCAGGGCGCGCTGCTGGCGTACCTGGAGAGCATGAAGTTCTTCTACCGGGTCGAGACCGCCGACGCGTCGGAGCAGTACGCCCTGGTGTATCTCCCCGCCGGGTCCATCGCCGGGACGCCCGCGGAATGGGTCGTGCGGGAGACGCCGTACGGGCGGGAGGTCTTCGTGCCGCGCGAGGGCCTTGAGGACTTCGCCGCGCAGGCGGGGCCGCCGATCGGGGTGCTCGCGCACGAGGCGCTGCGGATCGAGGCGCACCGGCCGCGGCTCGGCCTGGAGACCGACCACCGGACCATCCCGCACGAGCTGGGCTGGCTGGACACGGCCGTGCACTTGCAGAAGGGCTGCTACCGCGGCCAGGAGACGGTCGCCCGGGTGCACAATCTGGGCCGCCCGCCGCGCCGGCTGGTCTTCCTGCACCTGGACGGCAGCGACGTACGGTTGCCGGGCCACGGCGCCGAGGTGCGGGTCGCGGCGGAGGGCGGGGACGGCCGGGCGGTCGGCATCATCACCTCGTCGGCCCGGCACTGGGAGCTGGGCCCGATCGCGCTCGCGGTCGTCAAGCGCAACACCCCGCAGGACGCGACACTGATCGCCGAGGACACCGCGGCCACCCAGGAGACGGTCGTCGCGCCCTGAGCGGCCGCGCTCCAGGTCCTACAGGTCGATGACGACGGTGAAGGGCCCGTCGTTGGTGAGCGACACCTTCATGTCGGCGCCGAAGATCCCGGTCTCCACGGTCGCGCCCAGCGCGCGCAGTTGGGCGACGACCTCGTCCACCAGCGGCTCGGCGACCTGCCCGGGCGCCGCGGCGTTCCAGGTGGGGCGGCGGCCCTTGCGGGCGTCACCGTAAAGCGTGAACTGGCTGATCACCAGCAGCGGTGCCGCGATGTCGGAGCAGGACTGCTCGTCGGGCAGGACGCGCAGGCTCCACAGCTTGCGGGCCAGCGCCGCCGCCTTCGCCGGGGTGTCGTCGTGCGTCACCCCGACCAGGACGCACAGCCCGGGTCCGCCGATGGCGCCCACGGTCCGCCCGTCGACCACGACCTTCGCCTCGCTCACCCGCTGGGCCACCGCACGCATGCGGCCATTGTGGCGTGCGCGGAGGCGCCGCCGGTACGCGGGTGGCGCGGTGGTGCTCCCCGCCCGGGTGCCGAGCCGGGCGGGGAGCGGGCGGCGGTCGTACGCGGGCGGCTCCGGCGCGACGGCGGGGCGCGTACGGGATCCGGCGCACGCCGCTTCGGCCGCCTCGCACAACTGTCGCGACGGCCGTTCGGGTGCAGAGTCGCTGCGGGGTGCCGGGGGCAAGTGGCAGCATCGACAGCAGGATCCCCGCGCGCGGCCTGCTGCGGACGGGGGACGACAGGCATGATCACATCCGGCGCTGGACAGGCTCCCGGCACCGCCGCCGCTGTGCCGGCGGTGCCATCCCCCCGCCACCCACCAGGAAGGGCCACCGCATGCTCAAGGCCGACGCACCAGGGCCGTTCCGCCCGCCCGCACCCCGCGGTCCGCTGGCGGACACCCCGGCAGCCGACCTGGGCGACCTCGACCTGGCGGCGCTGCGCACCCTGCGCAGGGACGCCCAGCGCGAGGAGGCCGACCTGTCGTATCTGCGCCGGCTGCTGCACGGGCGGATCGACATCCTGCGGGCCGAACTGAGCCGCAGGGCCGGGGCCGGCGGGGTGCCCGGCACCCCGGGAGGACCGGAGGCGCCGGTCCTCGACCGGCTCCCGGAGATCCTGACCGACGGCCCCTCCCTGGTCCGCTCCTCCGCCCGGCACGTCACCC
Source organism: Streptomyces sp. NBC_01477 (assembly GCF_036227245.1). Taxonomy (GTDB): domain Bacteria; phylum Actinomycetota; class Actinomycetes; order Streptomycetales; family Streptomycetaceae; genus Actinacidiphila. Next base: position 3,934,373 of record NZ_CP109445.1, on the reverse strand, counting down.
TCGGCACCCCGCTGACCGCGCGGGTGCAGCGGCTCGCCGCCGACATCCTCGCCGAGGTCGAACTGTCCGACCTCGAGGCCCGCACCGACCCGGAGCTGCGTGCCGCGATGGGCCGGCTGGCCCGGCACGAGCAGCAGGTGTCGGGCCGGCGGCACCGCCTCCAGCAGACCGTCGACGGCTGCTCGGCGGAGATCACCCGGCGCTACCGCGAGGGCGAGGCGCACATCGACGACCTGCTGTCGGACGGCTGAACACCCGTCGTCGGCGGGTTGGTTCGCCGCATCCGGCCGCATCCGGCCGCCCCCGGCCGCCCCCGGCCGCCTCCGTCCGCGTACCGCCGCGGGGTCCGCGCCCGCCCGGGAGATTAACCGGATGCGATCCGCGCGGGCGGCTGCGTAACGTGCGGACATGGGTCTTGAACTGCGCACGCTCGCCGAGTCCGACGTCGACAGCTGGGTCAGGGCGGTGCACACCGGCTTCCACCGGTCGCTGACCATCAGCGCCGAGGAAATCGCGCTGGTGCGGCCGAACTACGACCTGGACCGCACCCGCGGCGCCTTCGACGGGGACCGCTGCGTGGCCACCTTCCGCAGCATGGCGCGCGACCTGACGGTGCCGGGCGGCGGCTCGGTGCCCGCCTCCGCGGTGACCAACGTGGCCGTGACCGCCACCCATCGCCGCCGGGGCCTGGCCTCCCGGCTGATGGCCGCCGACCTGGCCGACGCGAAGGAGCGCGGCGAGGCGGTGTCGATCCTGATCGCCGCCGAATACCCGATCTACGGGCGGTACGGCTACGGCCCGGCGACCTGGGTCACCGACTGGGAGATCGACCTGCCCCGGGCCGCGCTCGACAGCCGTTACGCGGGTCCCGACCCGGCCGAGGGCACCGTCGACCTGATCAGCGCCGAGGAGGCGCGCACGGCAGGTCCCGCCCTGCACGAGCGGGTCCGCACCCTTACCGCCGGTGCCATCAACCGCACCGCCGACTGGTGGAACCGCGCCACCGGTGCGACCGTCCTGCCCTCCTTCAGCTACAGACAGCCCTTCTTCCTCGTCCACCGCGACGCGGCCGGCGGGATCGACGGCATGGCCGCGTACCACGTCAACGACCCGTACTGGCCGGGCAAGCTGCCCAACGCCGAGGCCGAGGTGCTCTGGCTGCTCGCCGCCACCCCGGCCGCCGACGCGGCCCTGTGGCGCTATCTGCTCTCCCTCGACTGGATCGTGCGGCTCAAGTCGGGCCACCGCCCGCCGGACGACATCCTCCCGCTGCTGCTCGGCGACCCCCGCGCCGCCCGCACCGAGACCTACGCCGACTTCATGTGGCTGCGGCTGCTCGACGTCCCGGCCGCCCTGTCCGCCCGCGGCTACGCCCCGCTGGCCGCCGACCTCGTCCTGGACGTCCGCGACCCGGCGGGCCTGGCCGGCGGCACCTTCCGGCTGGAGACCGCTCCCGGGGTCGCGCCCCGCTGCACCTCCGCGCCGGCCGCGGCCCCGGACCTGACCCTCGACGTCGCGACCCTGGCCCGGCTCCATCTGGGCGACGAGTCCGCGCTGCGCCTCGCCGCCCTGGGCCTCGTGGCCGAGCACGCCCCCGGCGCGGCCACCACCGCCGACCACCTCTTCCGCACCCCGCGCCGCCCGTGGTGCCCCGAGGTCTTCTGAAGCGTTCCGGAGGCGCTCCGAGGGTGTTCCGAGCAGTCAATACAGTGATGCTTAATGGTTTGGTGTACGACGTTTAACTGGACCTACCGCATCGCGCCGGGTGAGACTCGCCCTCATGACCCCAGCGCTGTACGTACCGCTCATCACCCCGTTCACCGCGGCCGGCGGTGTCGCCTGGGACGCGCTCGAAGCGCTGGCCGGGGAGATCCTGGCGGGCGGGGCGCACGGGCTGGTGGTGCTCGGCACGACCGGGGAGCCGGAGAGCCTGGACGGGCCGGAGCGGGAGCGGGCCGTCGAGCTGATCGGAGGGGTGTGCCGGGCGGCCGGGGCGCGCTTCGTGGTCGGGGTGGGGGACGGGCGGCGCGCACCGGGGGAGTGGGCGGCGGCGCCGGACGCGCTCCTGGCGACGGTGCCGGCGTTCGTCCGCCCGGGTGAAGCCGGGGTCGTCGCGCACTTCACCGCGCTCGCCGCGCGCGGCCCCGTACCGCTGCTCGTCTACCACGTCCCCTACCGCACGGGGCAGCCGCTCACCGCCCGCGCGCTGCGGGAGCTGGCCGCGATCCCGGGGGTGACCGGGGTGAAGTACGCGGTCGGCGGCATCGACGCCGAGACCGTCGACCTGCTCGGCGACCGCCCGGCCGGCTTCGACGTGCTCGCCGGCGACGACGTCTTCGCGCCCGCGCTGCTCGCCCTCGGCGCCACCGGCGCCGTACTGGCCTCCGCCCACCTGGACACCGCCGCGTGGGCCGAGCTGGCCGCCACCGGCGACCGCGCGCTCGGCCACCGGCTCGCCGCGCGGGCCGCCGCGCTCTTCCGGGAGCCGAACCCGACCGTGATCAAGGCCGCGCTGCACGCCCAGGGCCGCATCCCGACCCCGGACGTACGGCTGCCGCTGCTGCCCGCGAGCCCGCGGTCGCTGGCCGCGGTACGTCTCGGCACCTGAAACCATTCGCCGCCCGGCCGCCGCTGCGGTGATACTCGAACGGGCGGGACACCCAGCGCCACGGACGGGCGCGACCAGATCGGAGAGAGACCGCATGAGGATCGGAATCGTCGGAGCGACCGGGCAGGTCGGCGGAGTCGTACGCAAGGTGCTGGCCGAACGCGAATTCCCGGTGACGGAGCTGCGGCTCTTCGCGTCGGCGCGGTCCGCGGGCCGCACCCTGCCGTGGGCCGGGGCGCCGGGCGGCGAGGTCACCGTCGAGGACGCCGGTACCGCCGACTACACCGGCCTCGACATCGTGATCTTCTCGGCCGGCGGCGCCACCAGCCGCGCCCTCGCGGAGAAGGTCGCGGGCCAGGGCGCCGTCGTGATCGACAACTCCTCCGCCTGGCGGCGCGACCCCGACGTCCCGCTCATCGTCTCCGAGGTCAACCCGCACGCCCTGGCCGACCGCCCCAAGGGCATCATCGCCAACCCGAACTGCACCACCATGGCCGCGATGCCGGTGCTGCGCCCGCTGCACGAGGAAGCCGGCCTGGTGGCCCTGGTCGCCACCACCTACCAGGCGGTCTCCGGCTCCGGCCTCACCGGCGTGGCGGAACTGCACGGGCAGGCCCGCCAGGTCACCGAGAACGCCGACCGGCTCACCTTCGACGGCGACGCGGTCGACTTCCCGGCCCCCGCCGTCTACGCCCGGCCCATCGCCTTCAACGTCGTCCCGCTCGCCGGGTCCATCGTGGACGACGGCAGCTTCGAGACCGACGAGGAGCAGAAGCTGCGGCACGAGTCGCGCAAGATCCTGGACATCCCCGACCTCAAGGTGTCCGGCACGTGTGTCAGGGTGCCGGTCTTCTCCGGGCACTCCCTCCAGGTCAACGCCAGGTTCGCGCGCCCGCTGAGCGTCGAGCGGGCGTACGAGCTGCTGGCGCGGGCGCCGGGCGTGGAGATCTCGGAGATCCCCACGCCGCTCCAGGCCGCGGGCCGCGACCCGTCCTACGTCGGCCGGATCCGCCGTGACGAGACGGTCGACAACGGCCTGGCCCTCTTCCTGTCCAACGACAACCTCCGCAAGGGCGCCGCGCTGAACGCGGTGCAGGTCGCCGAACTCGTCGCGGCCGAGCTGGCCGCCGCGGTGAGCTAGGCGGTTCGGCTCCGGCAGTGCCGCTCGCCGCGGGCGGCCGTTCTCCCGCCGTCGTGGCCGGTCGCACAGTTCCCCGCGCTCCTGCGGGGCACGTGTCGGGTCGTCCCGGGACGCGAGGAGGCCGCCCGGGGGCGGTCAGCCCGCGAGCAAGCGGAAGGCGGCGAGCACCGTCTCGGTCTGGAGATCGACCTGGACCGGGACGGGGAGCCAGGTCAGGCCGTGGCCGGCGGCCAGCTCCGCCGCCCAGCGGGCCAGCCGCCGCTCGCCCGCGGCCTGCAGCCGTACCACCTCCGCGGACTCGGACGAGGCCGCCAGCAGCTGGAGCAGCATCCCGGCCGTGCGCAGGGACATCCGGCGGGCCGCGATGTCGAGCGCGTGCAGGTGCGCACGCGACAACCGCACCGGCGACGGATGCATCCCCTCCCACTCGTCGGCCACCCGCGGACCCATCGTGACCAGCCCTTCCACGATCCGCAGCAGGCGCGCCGCGTCCTCGCCGGCCGGCAGGAACGGCCGGACCTCGGCGAGCGTCGCCCGGCTCAGGCCCGACTGGTGCCGCAGCAGGACCGCGAGGTCGGCCAGCGCGCGGGCCGGGTCGGGGTGCGGGCTGGTGTCCGAGACGCCGGGACTCGCCCACATCGGCACCTCGAACAGCGCGGTCATCCCGCCGTACGCGTGCGGCCGTATCCAGGTGGACCTGCTGACGTCCTCGGGCAGGCTGTCGAACTGGGCGCGTTCGCCCGGCTCCGGCATGAGGTAGACACCGGGACCCGACGCCTGCCAGTAGAGGGCGTCGTAGGTGCCGGTCTGCACGGGCACGTCCCGCTCCGCGGAGATCTTGCCGAGCGGTTCCGCGAGCCCCGGCAGGTCGCGGGTGAGCTGGATCCAGCTGCCGCCGATGTCGTTGCCGTGCAAGGAGCACTGGAGGACCGGGCGCAGCTCGTCGATGAGCCGGATCAGCGCCTCGGACTCGGGGAGCTGGTCCCCGGGCGGGCGGATCGACGGCGCCCATTCGGGCTGTTCGTCGGCGGGCGGCCGGTACGCGTGCCGGAAGTGCTTGGCCGGGGTGCGCCGGACGACCGGACCCTTCTCGCTGCGCAGGGTGCCGTCGGGGTCGAGGCACAGCAGGAAATGCCAGGCCGCGCCCGCGCCGACGTGCAACTGGGGGTCGAGCGCCACCCGTTCCGCGATACGCAGCGCGCTGGCCGCCCCGACCCGTTCGTCGGAGTGCGGTCCCGCGACCACCAGGATGTTGCGCACCCGCGGCCGGTCGAGGCCGACCGTGAGCAGATACAGCGGGCGGCCCTCCCGCGACCGGCCGACCACCCGCAGGGTGCAAAGACCCGGACGGAAACGGACGAACGCGGAGGCCGCTGCCACGACCCCCGCGACGCCCGGATACGCGTCGACCGTGGAATGACTCACGTTCCGTTGGAGTTGCTGTCGCCCGTCGTCTCCTTCTTGTCCAGCTGCCGTATGACGATGGTGCTCGCCATGGTGCCTCCCCTCCTCGTTCAAGTCGCCTACTGCGCAAGGGAGTTGGCTCTTCACCCCGGTCACTCCGATGCCTTGTCAGAGTCCGGCGGCACGGCGACAGTGTCAAGGGAGCACGATGGGGCAAGGGGGGCGGCCCGGATGACGGCGCTGTCGGAGGCGGAATCCGGGGGCGCGGAGGCGCAGTTGCGCCGGCCGCGGATCAAACCCGAGCACCGGGCGTACCGCACGGTCGACGGCAACGTCAGGATCGGCAGCGTCATCTACGGCATCGGCGCGGAGATCGCCGACCCGGACGGCTGGATCTGGACGCTCACCGAACTCATGGACGGCACCCGCAGCGGTCCGGGGATCGCCGCGGAGGTCGCCGCGCTGCACCCGGCCGCCGTCAAGCCCGAGACGGTCGGCAGGGCCATCGAGGAACTGCGGCAGGCCGGCTTCGTGGAGGACGCGGCGGCCCCGCTGCCGCCGGGCCTCGCGGAGCGCGACCCGCTGCGGCACGCCCGCGGGGTCGCGCTGCTGCGCTGGATGGACCTCAGCCCGCGCGCCAGCCCCTGGCAGGCCCAGCTGCGATTACGCCACGCCCGCGCCCTGGTGCTCGGCGTCGGCGGTACGGGGGGCGCCGCCGCGCAGATCCTCACCGCCGCGGGCGTCGGGCGGCTGCACCTGGTGGACCCCGACACCGTCGAACTGTCCAACCTCAACCGCCAGTTGATCTACGGCGAGGCCGACATCGGGCACCCCAAGGCCGATACGGCGGTGGCCGCGCTGCGCGCCCTGAACTCCGATGTGACCGTCACGGGCGAACGCCGGGAGATCCGCGGCCAGGACGACCTCGCCGCACTGATCGCCGAAGGCCCGCCGTACGACCTGCTGGTGCTCGGCGCCGACCGCCCGCCGGAGATCCGCCGCTGGGCGAACCGGGTCTGCCTGGCCGCGAACCTCCCCTGGGTGGAGGGCGGTTACCGCGGCCCGCTGGTCACCGCGGGCGTCCACGTCCCCGGTTCCGGGCCGTGCTGGGAGTGCCAGCGGGCCGGCGAGTCCGAGCGCCGCGACCTGCGGCTCGCACCGGGCCAGGACGAGGCGGCCGCGTCGCCCCGGATGCCGTGGAATCCGGCGAGCGCGGTGACCGCGACCCTGTCCGGCACCCTGGTCGCCCACGCCGCCGTCGCCCTGCTCACCGGCGTCCCCCCGATGCGCCCCGGCTTCCGCTACGGCATCAACCTGATGTCGCTCGGCGACCCCGTGCTCCAGCGCCACCCACGCCGCCCCGACTGCCCGGCCTGCGGCGGGGCGGCCTCGTAGACCAGGGGTCAGGACAGCCGGGCGTGGGCGGGGTCAGGAGCGCCGGGCCGCAGACCGGAGACCCCGTGGACCAGGGGTCAGGACAGCCGGGCCGTGTGCCGGGTCCATCCCGTGGACGGAGGTCAGGAGAGCCGGTCGACCGCCGCCAGGACCGTCCTGGCCTGCAACTCGACCTGGTCGTACACCGGCACCCAGCGGGCGTCCACCGACGCGACCAACTCCCGCGCCCCCGCGTCGAGCCTGCGCTCCAGGCGGCCCCGCAACCGCCCCGGCTCACCGGCCGGGTCGCCGTCGAGCGGCTGCTCGTCCAGCACCCGCAGCAGCATCCCCGCCGCGCGCAGCGGTATCCGCCGGGCGGCGATGTCGAGGGCGGCCACATGCGCCATCGTCAGCGGCACCGGCGAGTCCGCCGCGAGCACGTCGTAGTCGGCGGCGAGCGCCGCGAAGGCGCCGACCGCCTGCTCCACCCCGCGCAGCAGCAGCGCCTCGCTGCTGTCCGCGGAGTCGGGCGGCCCGATGACCGGCAGCGCCCGCTCCAGCGTGGCGGTGAGCGCGGCGCCGTCCTTGCGCAGCCGTGCGGCCATCGCGCCGATCGCCTGCGACGGCTCGGGGTGCGGGGCCGGGTCGGCGACCCGGCGGGTGGCCCACATGGGCACCTCGACCAGCGCGGTGAGCCCGCCGTGCCGCTGCGGGCGGCACCAGGTGGAGCCGTTGACGTTCTCCGGCTCGCACGCGAACCGCTCCCGCCGCCCGCCGGGCGGCAGCACGTACACACCGGGTCCCGAGCCGTGCCAGAACAGGGCGTCGTAGGTGCCGGCCTGCACGGGGATGTCGAGTTCAGCGGCGTACTTCCCGAACGGCTCGGCCAGGCCCGGGATGTCGGAGGTCAGCTGCACCCAACTGCCGCCGACGTCCGTCCCGTGCAGGGAGCACTGGAGGAACGGCCGAAGCTCGTCGATGACGGCCAGCAGCGCGTAGGTCTCGGGGAGTTCGTCCCCCGGGGCGCGGAAGGAGCCGGCCCATTCGGGCTGTTCGCACGCGGCCGGGCGGTAGGTGTGCCGGAAGTGCACGGCCGGCGGGCGCGGCCCCGCCGGTCCCGACTCGTTGAGCACGGTGCCGTCGGGGTCGAGGCACAGCAGGAAGTCCCAGGTCAGGTCGGCGTCGGCCTGCCGGTGGCGGTCGGCGACCGCCTGTTCCGCCAGCCACAGCACGGTGCCGCCGCCGGCCTGCTCGTCCGGGTGCGGCCCGGCGACCACCAGCACGTGCCGCCTGCCGTGCCCGACCGACAGCAGCCACAGCGGGCGCCCGGTCCTGGACTCCCCGGCCAGCCGCATCCGGCACAGGTCCGGGTGCCGCGCGCTGAGCAGACGGGCCGCCGCCGCGACACCGGACACGGTCGGATACGCGTCTGGCCCGCGCATGACGGCTCCTCCTCGGCTGGGCGGCGCTGCCGCTGTTCAACGTGGTGGTGCCGGTTCGAATCCGCTGGCGTGCGCGGGAGTTGACGGTGCGCCCCCGCGTGGCCGCGGGCGCGCCTGCTCAGACTCTGCGGGTCACTGCCAGGTGTCAAGGGCGCCCCGGCCGCCCCCGGCCACCCGGGACCGCTCGATGTCAGGGCCGCGGTACATCTGCTCCGGGATCCGTGCGAGCGTCGACTCCCGCAGCCGCGGGCCGAGCCCGTACAGCTGCTGGAAGCTCATGATCAGCGGGCGCCAGGCGTCGGGGTCGATACGGTCGGCGCTGCCCGCCAGCCGGATCTCCTCGTGCACCAGCACCCGCTGGACCCGGACCTCGAAGACGATGATGCCGCCGCGCTGCTCAGGGTCGTCCTGGGCCAGCGGGTGGGTGGCCTCCAGCACGGCCTCCATCGCCACCGGGCACTCCGCGGCCCGCGGCGGCCGTACGGTCCGCGACGCCACCGCCGTCAGCCCGGCCCGGCCGAACTTGTCCCCCTCGTGGCGGTACCCGCGCGCCGCCTTCCCTGCAGGTACCGGATCGCGACCGGTGGTCAGCGCCAGCCGGTCCACCGCCCAGGCCAGCCGGTCGTCGGGCAGATTCAGCACGCACTCCCGCTCCCGCAGCAGATTGCGCGCCGTCTGCGACCGCGCGCCCAGCCCGAGCATGCACCGCCACCCCAGCCAGAAGGCCGACGACATGGGGGCCAGATTCGCCGTCCCGTCCTCGTTGACGGTCGAGAGCAGCACGACGGGCGTGCCGAAGTAGAGGATGCCGGGCTCGATACGGGTGTGGTCGATCACGGTCGTGTTCTGTGAGGTCATGGCCCCACCCTGCCCCGGGCGCGTGGCCCGTTCCGGCGGTTTTCGGACGGTGCGGTACGTGATCCCCCGGGCTGCCGCGGAATGCCCGGTCCTTGTCGGACGGGACCGCCCGCGTGCGACGCGGTCACCTTTGTGCCGCCCCGGTCGTCGTACTGTCGGCGGACCGCGACGAGCGAAGGTGACGCATGGACGAGCACGACGGCCCCGAGCTGCTGGCGCGGCGGTTCGAGGCGGAGCGGCGGCGGCTGGTCGCCGTCGCCTACCGCATGCTCGGCTCGGCCGCCGAGGCCGAGGACGCCGTCCAGGAGGCGTGGCTGCGGCTCGCCACGGTGGACGCCGGCAGCATCGGCAACCTGGCGGCCTGGCTCACCACCGTCGTCTCCCGGCTGTGCCTCGACGCCCTGCGCGGCCGGGCCGCCCGCCGTGAGGACCCGGTCGGCGAGCACGTGCCCGACCTCGCGCTGGACGGCGACGGTCCCGAGCAGGAGGCCGAGCTCGCCGAGTCGGTCGGGCGCGCGCTGCTGGTCGTGCTCGACGCGCTCGGGCCGGACGAACGCGTCGCCTTCGTGCTGCACGACAGCTTCGCGGTGCCCTTCGACCGCATCGCGCCCATCGTCGGGCGCTCACCCGGGGCGGCGAAGAAGCTGGCCAGCAGGGCGCGGGCCAAGGTGCACGGGACGCCTGCGGCGGGCGCGGAAAAGGTGGCGGGACACCGGGTGGTCGTCGAGGCCTTCCTCGCGGCGGCCCGTGGCGGGGACATCGCGGAACTGCTCGCCGTCCTCGCGCCCGACGTCGTCCGGCGGGCCGATCCCGCGGCGCTGCCGGCCGGCCGGGCGGTGCTCGTCCGGGGCGCCCGCGCGGTCGCCGACGAGACCCTGGTCCTCGGCCGCCGCGCCCGTTACGCCGCCCCCGCGCTCATCGACGGCGCCGTCGGCATCGTCGTCGCCCCCCGCGGCCGGCTCACTCTCGCCCTCACGGTCACCATCACCGGCGCGCGCATCTCGTCCTACGACGTGATCGCCTCCCCACCCCGCCTCCACGCCCTCCGCGTCACCCTCCTCCCCGATCCCCCGCCACCACGAGCCTGACCGGACCGCTCGCGCGGTGCCCGCTCGCGTCGGCCCTGCCCCGGCGCAGCCCCGGGCGTGGTCGTCGGCGCAGACCGCCCACACCACTTCTGGCCGACGAGGAATGAGGGCTCCGCTTCCAGCGCCCTGGCCGGCGAATTCGCCGCGGCAAGCCGTGCGGGCCTGCGTCGCCCCCGTTTCCAGCCTCCGCACCACATCGACCGAGAGCCCAGCTCTGTCCGCCAGCTCTTCTTGCGTGAGGTTGCGCCGCACCGCAGCCGCGGCTCTGCGATCCGGTCGTCCATCCCGGACTCGAATACGCCCACGTCCGGCCCCGGCGAAGGACGCTGCCTCCACGGTGTGCAGGCCGATTCGGGGGCCGGGGCAGTGTCTTGAGGCCGCCGCATCCGATCACCACGCGCTGCGAGGGAATGCCGGGGCTCGCGCGACCACGGCGCTGGCGAAGACGCGACGCCACCGCACGTGGCAACTTCCCCAGGGGCGCGGGGAACTGCGCGACCAGCCCCCGCCGGGCCGCAGGCGACGGGGCGGCGCAAGGGCCTGCGTGCCGCCGGCGAGGCATAACCCGGTTGCGGGGGCCGGAGGTCATGGCGATCATCCCAGGGTGACTTCTGGCGAGAGCGCGGACGGCCGCGCAGGCATCGACGCGGCATTGGTGGAGCGGCTGATCGCCGCCCAGTTCCCGCAGTGGCGCGGCCTGCCCGTGCGGCCCGTCGCGGTCGACGGGTGGGACAACCGCACGTACCGGCTCGGGCAGGACATGACCGTACGGCTGCCCACGGCGGCCGGCTACGTGCCCGCCGTCGAGAAGGAGAACGCCTGGCTGCCGGTGCTCGCGCCGTATCTGCCCGTGCCGGTGCCGCCGGTGCTGGGCAAGGGCGAGCCGGGGGAGGGCTACCCGTACGGCTGGTCGGTGCGCGGCTGGCTGGACGGCGAGACGGCGACGACGCCCGACCGGATCGGCGACCTCACCGGCTTCGCGGTCGCGCTCGGCGGCTTCCTGCGGGCGTTGCAGGACATCGACCCGGCGGGCGGCCCGGCGGCCGGCGCCCACAGCTTCCACCGCGGCGCGCCGCCCGCCTATTACGACGGGGAGACCCGCGCCGCACTGGCCGAGCTGGACGGCCTGGTCGACACGAAGAGCGCCGCGGCGGTGTGGGACGCGGCACTCGCGGCCGACTTCACGGGGCCGCCGGTGTGGTTCCACGGCGACATCGCGGGCGGCAATCTGCTGGTCAAGGACGGCCGCCTGGCCGCGGTCATCGACTTCGGCACCTCCGGGGTCGGCGACCCGGCGTGCGACCTGGTGATCAGCTGGACGCTGTTCTCCGGCGAGAGCCGCGCCGCCTTCCGCCGTACGGTCGCCAAGGACCCGGGGACGTGGGCGCGGGCGCGCGGCTGGGCGCTGTGGAAGGCGCTGATCTGCATGGTGCAGTTCCGCGAGACGGCCCCGGCGCTCGCCGCCGAGCACGGCCGGGTGATCGGCGAGGTCCTGGCGGACGCGGAGTCCGCTGACGCGGGGCCGACCGACGCGCCTTGACCGGGGCGAACCCAGCGGCACCCCCGCACCCTGTGCGGCCGGGCGCCGCAGGCCGTGCGCACCGGACCGGCGCACCGGACCGGCACACCGCCGGGCACAGCCCCGGCTCACCGGCGGGCACCTCGGCCCGGCGGCGGGGAACGCACAGCAAGGAGCGTGGACATCATGACCGCAGCACCGGGGACCGCCGCCCCCTCGGCGGACTGGGAGCGCAGGAACGCCGACCTGTGGACGACCGTCGGCAACCGCCCCGACGAGGAATTCCGCGCCGCGATGGACGCCCTCGTCGGCGAACTGCCGGAAGGCGACAGCGCCGCCCTCTTCGAACGCGCCGCCGCCTGGGACTCCACCGGCCACTCCGACCGCGCCGTCCCGCTCTACCGCGCCGCCCTCGACGCGGGCGTCGGCGGTGAGCGCCGCCGCCGCGGGGTCATCCAGCTGGCCAGTTCGCTGCGCAACCTCGGCCGCTCGCAGGAGAGCGTGGCCCTGCTCACCGCCGAGCGGGCCGCCGGCCACGACCACCTCGACGACGCCCTGGCCGCCGTGCTCGCCCTCGCCCTCACCGACGTCGGCCGGGAACGCGAGGCCGTCTCCGTGGCCGTGGGCGCGCTGGCCCCGCACCTGCCGCGCTACCAGCGCTCGATGGCCAATTACGCCCGGCTGCTGGTCGAGCCGGACCTGTCGGACCCGTCGGACCCGTCGGACCCGTCCGACCCGTCCGACCCGTCGGCGTCGTCGGACCAGGCCGGCTGATCCTCCCCCGCGGCCCGGTAGGCGAACACCGGCAGGCAGGTCTGCGCGATCGGGCCGACCGCGACCGCGTACAGCACCGTCCCCGCGCCCACGCTCCCGCCGAGCAGCCAGCCGGCGGCGAGCACCGCCAGTTCGATCAGGGTGCGCACGAAGCGGATCGTCCGGCCCGTCACCGCCGCCGAGCCGGTCATCAGCCCGTCCCGCGGCCCGGGCCCGTAGCGCGCGCCGACGTAGACCGCGACGGACAGCCCGTTGAGCAGCACACCGCCGGCCAGCAGGGCGGTCCGTGCGGGGAGGCCGAAGTGCGCGGGAAGCAGCCGCAGGCCGAGGTCGGCGGACAGCGCGAGCACGGCGATGTTCGCGAAGGTGCCGAGCGCGGGCCGCTGCCTGAGCGGTATCCACAGCAGCAGCACCAGCGCCCCGACCACCGCGCTGATCGTGCCGAAGCTCAGCGGGGTGCGCCGCTCCAGGCCTTCGTAGAGCACGCTCCACGGGTTGACCCCCAGCGACGCCCTGACCAGCAGCGACAGGCTGAAACCGTAGAGGGCCAGGCCGAGCAGGAGCTGCGGCAGGCGGCGCAGCGGGCGTTCGCCGAGGCGGACGTGGCCCAGCGGCGGGCCGGTGGCGGGGCGGGGAACGCGGCTGCCGGGCGCCCGGCGGTGGACCTGCCGTGTCATCGTCCGCGCCATGTGCCGGTCGCCTCCGCCGTGGTCGTGTCGACGTGACCAGCGCGTCCTGGCCACTGGCGGTGAGTCTGTAGAGTCATTGGCCTGGAGACCATGACCAATCCCGGGAGAGTGGTATGGCGGCGAAGCCGAGTCCCTTCCGGCCGGCGGACCGCGGCGCCGGGCGCGCGCTGGGCAGTCGGCAACTCGCCGCCCTGCTGCCCGGTCCTGCGGGGGCACGGCCCGCGTACCGGCACCTGGCGCAGGCGATCAGCGCGCTGATCCTGGACGGGCGGATCGCGCTGCGCATGCGGCTCCCCGCGGAAAGGGAGCTGGCCGCGGCCCTGCGCGTCAGCAGGCCCACCGTCACCGCGGCCTACGACCTGCTGCGGGAGAGCGGTTACGCGCACAGCCGGCGCGGCTCCGGCACCTGGACGGCGCTGCCCGAGGGCGCCGCGCCCAGCGGTGTCACCCGGGCGCTGCCGCCGCTCGACACCACGATCGACCTGGCCAGGGCCGCCCTCGGGCTGCCGGACGGCGTGCTGGCCGGCGCCCTCGCCCGGATCGTCCCGCGGCTGGCCGAGCACGAGCACACCCCCGGCTACCACCCCTATGGTCTGCCCGAGCTGCGCGCGGCCGTCGCCGAGCGCTTCACCCGGCGCGGGCTGGCCACCGTGCCCGAGCAGATCCTGGTGACCGCGGGCGCGCAGCACGCGCTGACGCTGGTCCTGGGGCTGCTGGCCGAGCCCGGCGACCGGGTACTGGTCGAGCACCCCTCCTACCCCAACGCCCTCGAAGCGATCCGCCGCGCGCGGCTCCGCCCGGTGGCGGTGCCGGTCGCCGACGACGGCTGGGACGTCGGGATCATCGAGTCGACGCTGCACCAGGTGGTGCCGCAACTGGCCTACCTGATACCCGACTTCCACAACCCGACCGGTTCGCTCATGCCCCCGGGCCAGCGTGCCCGCGTCCTGCGCGCCGCGCAGCGCTCCGGCACCTGGCTGGTCGTCGACGAGACCATGGCCGACCTGGCGCTCGATGTGCCGGCGCCGGCGCACTTCGCCTCGCACGGCGGTCCCGGCGGGGCCGGGCAGGTCATCACCATCGGCTCGATGAGCAAGAGCTGTTGGGGCGGTCTGCGGATCGGCTGGCTGCGCGCCCCCGCCCAGCTGGTCACCGAACTCGCCGGCCAGCGCATCGCCAACGACCTGGGCGGCTCCGTGGTCGACCAGCTCCTCGCCCTCGACCTGCTCGACCGCACCGCGGAATTGCTGCCGCCCCGCCTGGACCGACTGCGGGAGCGGCGTACGGTGCTGGCCGCCGCGCTGTCCGAGCACCTGCCCCGGTGGACCTGGCAACTCCCGCCCGGCGGACTGTCGTTGTGGGTCGACCTGGGCGAACCGGTCGCCGCCGCGCTGGCCGAGCGCGTCATGGCCTACGGGGTACGGATCGAGGGCGGCGGCTGCTTCGCCACCACCCCCGGCGTCTTCGAACAGCGGCTCCGCATCCCGTACACGACGCCGCCTGACGTCCTGCGCGAGGCGGTGCAGCGGATGGCGGCGGCGCTCGCGGACGGCCTCCCGCTCGGGCCTGCGGGCCGCCGCCCCCACTGGGTCGCGTGACGCGGGCGGTACGTGCTGCGGTGCGGCGGGTGGTGGTAGCGGATTGCCGATGGCCTTCCGGCCCGGGCCTGCGGGTCGCGTGACGCGGGCCGTCCGTCACCTCCGGGGCGCGAACCCGGCCGCCGCCGCGAGCAGTTGGACGCCGGCAGCGGTGAGGAGCGCGCCCGTGAGCGACCACGCGGCGATCGGTCCCGCGACGCCCGCGCCCAGCCCGAAGCCGGTGATCTTCAGGCTGGCGCCCGTGGTGAAGATCCTGGCCCGCAGATGCGCGGGCGCCTCGCGGTGGCGTACCGCGAAGAGCGCGGTGAGCTGGGGTCCCTCCGCCGCGCCCGCCATCAGCATCGCGACGACGAGCGGCGCGGGCCGCTGCGCCGCGGCCAGCAGCAGGGCGGCGGCCAGGACGAGGGCGCTGTGGCGGACGACGCTGTCCGGGCGCATCAGGTGCGGGCGGCGGGCGAGGAAGGCGTTGGCGGCGAGCCCCGAGGCGGCGGTGCCGGACAGCAGGAGCGCGCCGTGCCCCGCCCCGCCGAGGCACCGCTCCCCGAGCAGCGGCACGCACGCGAGCAGCATGCCCTGGCCCGTACAGGAGATCACCGAGGTCGCGGTCGCCCGGGCCAGGGTCCGGCTGCGGGCGACGGCCCGGAATCCGGCGGCGAGATCGGCGGTGAGGCCGCTGGCGAGGCTCTTCGCGCCGCTTCCGCGTGCCGCCTCCCCGGCCCCGGGCAAGGCCAGCGCCGAGGGCACCGCCAGGCAGATCAGGGCGGCGGCCACGAGTACGCCGGCGGGCGCCCCCGCGAGCCCGGCGGTGACCCCGGCCAGCGCGGGACCCGCCAGGCTCGCGAGGTCGTACGTCATCGCGTCGAGCGCGGTGGCCCCCGGCAGGGCCTCGCCGGTGACGACCCGGGGCAGTTGGGAGGTCCACCCGCCGGACAGCGCGGGTCCCGCCAGCCCCGCGCACACCGCGGCCGGCAGCGTGACGGCGAGCGGGGCCCGCCCCAGGCAGCCGAGGACGACGAGCAGCGCCAGCGCGTAGCCGCCGAGCGCCCGGGCCAGCAGCCGGCCCGGCCGCGCCGAACGGTCGAGCAGCACGCCGAAGACGGGGCCGCCGACCGCCGCGGAGACCGTGAGCCCGGCCAGCAGCGACGACGCCGTGGTGGCCGAGCCGGTGGCCGCCAGCCCCGCCAGCAGCAGGGCCGGGCCTGACATCTCGTCCCCCGTGCGGGCGGCGGCGGCCCCGCAGAGGTAGCGCCGTATCCCGCGACGACGTGTCCCGTGATGCCCCATGCCGCGGCTCCCTGACCCTGGGCCCGGAATCCCTGCCTCACCTCCCGCGACGGCCGCACCCCGTGGCACCCGCACCTCGACAGCGACGACGGCCCGCCCTGGGCCGAATGGTTCCTGGCCTCGTCGTGCCTGGCCCTGACCGTCCCGGTCCGGGACCACCAGCGCCTTCCTGGCGGCCTGTGCGCCTCCGCCGCCCGCGGCGACGCTCGCCCGGGGCGGCGGCCCGCCCCGCCGCTCCTGCTCCCACCGCTGCGCCACCCGCGGACGCGTGGCGGCCCACCGCCGCGCCACCGCCCGCAACAACCCTTCCGGCTAAGGCAGTTCGCGCCGCACAAGAGCCCGGGCGAACGGCTCCCCGGTCCGCCGCGCGTACGCCATCCGCTCGCGCACCTCGTGCAGGGTGCGGGGCCGGTATCCGGGTCCGCCGCAGCAGCTCTTGTGGAAGTGGACACCGGCGTTCAGCAGCACCGAGAGCGTCCGCCAGGCGGCGGTGTCCCTGCGCCGAGGCGGGGCGAAGGCCGACCCCACGTGGATCAGAACCCCCGCACACCGCGGGCACTTCCGCTCGCCGACGTCGCCGTAGGGCTGCTTGTACGACGCGCGGCACGGCAGGCAGACGTACGAGGTCTTGGCGTGTCCCATACGGCCAGGCTAGACGCGGCGGCGGAAGGGCTCGACGGAATTTCCGCCGGTCCGCTGCCGCGTCACGCCCGCTGCCGCGTCACGCCCCTTCCGGCTTGTGGGCCAGGAAGAAGGCCTGGCGGCCTTGCGCGGGCCGTTCGGTCGCGTCGGGCTCGCGGACCAGGCGGGCGTCCACGACGAGGCCGGCCGCGGTCATCAGGGCGGCGACATCGTCGGGCGGCATCCAGTAGACGTCGAGCGACACCTCGTGGCCGTACGCCCGGTCCCGGTGCCAGTGCTGGTCGCCGGCCTTGAACGCCAGCAGCATGTGGCCGCCGGGGGCCAGCACCCGGTGGCACTCGGCGAAGACGGTCGGCAGCACCTCGGGCGGGGTGTGGACGGTGGAGTACCAGGCGACGACGCCGCCGAGGGCGCCGTCCGCCAGGTCCAGCGCGGTCATCGATCCCACCTCGAACCGCAGGCCCGGGTGCGTACGCCGGGCGACCGCGACCATCTCGGGCGACAGGTCGATACCGAGCACGTCCACGCCGAGACCGCGCAGGTGCGCGGTGACCCGCCCGGGTCCGCACCCCACCTCGGCGACCGGCCCCCGCGAGACGTCGGCGAACGCGGCGAGCATCGCGCGGTCCAGCGGCTTGCGGTCCAACTCGTCGCGGAGAAGCCGCTCGTAGTCGACGGCCACGATGTCGTAGGCCGTCCGGGTGGCCCGCAAGTAGCCGCTCTCGCCGGTAACGTCAGTCATGCCCGCCGACGCTAGCCCCTCCCGGCGGACCGCCCGGCGGGGGGTGGCGAGGGGCGTGGGCCGGGCCGGCGGCCGTCCACCGGTCAGGCGATGCCGTAGCGCGCGACTTCCGCCCGCGGGCGGCCCTGGCGGACCGCTTCCGCGCGGGCCGGGTCTTCCTCGTCGGCGACGCGGCCCACGTCCACTCACCGGCCGGCGGCCAGGGCCTCAACGCCGGTGTGCAGGGCGCCTACAACCTGCGCTGGAAGCTGGGCGCGGTGCCGCGGGACGCCGCGCCCGCCGCGCTCCTCGACACCTATGAGGAGGAACGGCGCCCGATCGCCGCCGAGGTGCTGGGCCTGTCGACGAGCGTCCACCGCGGCGAGACCCGCCGTTTGCCAGCAGCAAGCGATATGCTTGCAAAAGTTAGCGCAGTCGTGCACCCTCGTACGTATGGCGTCACTGAAAGTCGGCAACGTCGGCGAGTACCTGCGGGAGCAGCGGCGGAGTGCGCAGCTCAGTCTGCGGCAACTGGCGGAGGCGGCCGGTGTGTCGAATCCGTACCTGAGCCAGATCGAGCGCGGGCTGCGGAAGCCCAGTGCCGACATCCTGCAGCAGCTCGCGAAGGCGCTGCGGATTTCCGCCGAGACGTTGTACGTGCAGGCGGGGATGCTCGACGCGCGGGAGCGCGGCGAGCTGGAGGTGCCTGCGGCGATTCTGACGGACCCGTCGATCAACGAGCGGCAGAAGCAGGTGCTCATCCAGATCTACGAGTCCTTCCGCAAGGAGAACGCCGCCGCGGGGGAGTCGCGGGCGGCCGGGGACGTGGACGCAGCAGAAGCAGAAGCAGAAGCAGAAGCAAAGGCAGAGGCGGGCAGCCGCGAGGGGTCCGCCGCCGTACGGGAGGAAACCGGACCATGACCATCACCGATGACATCGTGAAGAGCCTGCGCAACCCGACCCCGCTCTACGCGGTCGCCGGGACCGCGGACCTGGCCGCCGAGAAGCTGCGGGAGGTGCCCGCGCTGATCGAGAAGATCCGGGAGCAGGCGCCCGAGCACATCGAGAAGATCAAGGGCACCGACCCGAAGGTCGTGCAGGACCGGGTGACCGCGGGGGCGAAGGACGCCCAGGCGCGGCTGACGGAGACGTACCGCGACATCGACCTGAAGGCGTTCAGGGAGAAGCCGGACTTCAAGAAGCTCGGCGAGTCCGTGCAGGACCTGGCGCTCCAGGGCGTCGGCCGGGCCACCGGCTACGCGGTCAAGGCCCGCGAGGCGTACGACGAGCTGGCCGAGCGCGGCAAGGGCGCCGTGGCGAGCTGGCGCGGCGAGACCGCCGACCAGGTCGTGGAGATCGCCGCCGCCGTCGAGCCGGACAGGCCCGCGCAGGCGGCCGAGCCGAAGCCCGCCCCGGCCCGCAAGACGCCGGCCCGCAAGACCGCCCCGCGCAAGTCCGTGAAGTCCGACACGCCGGCGGAGTGACCCGCGAGGGCCGGGCACGCATCGCGTGCCCGGCCCGTTGTACGGGTGCGACCGGTACGGTGGCAGCAGACCGGCGGCGACGGGCGGCGGACGACAAAGGCGGGTGGACGGCGTGCTGATCACACAGTTCTTCGGGGTGGTCGCCCTGATCTCCTGGGCGCTCTTCCTCTTCGCGACGTTCGCGTTCGTGGACGCGGCGGTGCGCCGCCAGGACGCGTATCGCGCCGCGAACAAGCAGAACAAGGGCTTCTGGCTGATCATCCTCGGCATCGCCGCGGTCGTGATGAAGCTCTTCCCGATCCTGTCGTTCCTGCCGGTCATCGGCCTGGTCGCGGTGATCGTGTACATGGTCGACGTACGCCCCGCCGTCCGTGAGGTGACCGGACGCAGCGGCATGCAGCGCCGGCTGCGGGGACGCGGCCGGAGCAGCAGCCGCGGCAGCAGCAGCGACGGCCCCTACGGCCCGTACAACGGCGGGCGCTGAGCCGGTCTCCCGGTACCTACCGGCCGTACGGGCGCTGATCCCGTACGGCCTGCGTCCGCGGTGACGGCTATGGCTGCAAGCCGGTCCGCTCCAGCAGGACGACCGCCACGTCGTCGGTCAGCTCGCCGCCGTTCAGCTCGCGCACCTCGGTGACAGCGGCGTCCAGCAGCGCGTCGCCGTGCAGGCCCGCGGCCAGCAGCCGGGCGACCAGCCGGAGCATCCCGTCCTGCTCCAGCCGCTGCGTGCCCACCCCGATCCGGCCCTCGATCAGGCCGTCCGTGTAGAGCATCAGCCGCCATTCGCCGTCCAGCGCGACCGGCACGCGCTGCCACTGGGCGAACGGGTCGGGCAGCAGGCCGAGCGCGGGGCCGCCGTCCTCGTGCGGCAGCAGCCGCGGCACCCGGCCGGGACCCGCCAGCAGCGGCGCCGGATGCCCCGCCAGGTAGAGGTCGGCGTGGTGGCCGTCGGGAGCGATGTCCAGCGCGCACAGCGTCGCGAAGACCTCGTCGTCGGCCCGCTCGTGCACCAGCACCTGCTGGAGCGTTCGCAGCAGGGTGTCGCCGCCGAGGCCGGCGAAGGTCAGCGCCCGCCAGGCGATCCGCAGTTCGACGCCGAGCGCCGCCGCGTCGGGGCCGTGGCCGCAGACGTCGCCGATCATCGCGTGCACGACGCCGTCGGAGGTGCGGACGGTGTCGTAGAAGTCGCCGCCGAGTAGGGCGCGGCTGCGGCCCGGGCGGTAGTGGGCGGCGAAGCGCAGGTCGGCGCCGTCGAGCAGCGGGGTCGGGAGCAGACCGCGTTCGAGCCTGCGGTTCTCCCGGGCGAGCAGCTTGGTCTCGGTGAGCTTGCGCAGCGCGAGGTCGGCGCGCTTGCGTTCCACGGCGTAACGCACGGCCCGGGTGATGGCGGCGGCGTCGACGTCGCCGCGGGCCAGGTGGTCCTGGGCGCCGACGCGTACGGCCTCGGCGGCGCTGCCGTCGTCGGCGCCGTCGGTCAGCACCAGCACGGCGGTCCTGGGGGCGACCCGCACCACATGCCGTACGCCCTCCAGGACGTCGGGCAGGTCGAGCAGGATGCAGTGCACGTCATCGGTGAGCAGCCGGCCGGCGGCGGTGAGATTGCCGGCCCGCAGGATACGGATGCGGGGGCCGCCGCCGTCCTGGAACCAGGGGGCGGTGAAGGCGCCGGTCGGGTCGTCGCCGACCACCAGCAGGTTGAGCGCGGGCGGTCCGTCGGCGGTGTCCTGGCGCTGGCGCGGGAGGGTCAGCGCCGGCGTCCCCGCGGTGTCGGGGGTGGCCGCGACGGCGGAACCCTCCGCCCCGGGATCGGTGGCCGAGGGCCGTTCGGTGCCGCGCTTGGCAGCGGACATCAAGCGACTCCTTTCCGGTCCCCTGAACGTTCTACGGGTTTCCCTTTGCTTTGCCTTGCCTCTCCCCGGTCTCAGGAGACCCTAGTGGTTGGGTAGGACGTGACGGGAGAGCCACTGGTAAACCGTCAGTGTCATATGCGGTGGCCAGAGCGGGATTTCACCCCTGATGTGGGGATCCGCACATGACACACATCACCCGCCCGCGCTGCAACCGTGCGCCGGATTCGGCCTGGTTGCGGACCTGATCGGGAGGGAATGCGGCATAGGCGCTGTCGAGTGGGATACGCCCGAAGTCATCCGTTTGAGTGGAATTCGCGGCACCCCCGGAACCTGCTCCCGGCCGTCCGAGCCCTCCTCGCCCGGACCCGCACCGTCATCGCCCCCGACCCGCGCCGGGCTCTGCCCGTGGACCCGCCCCCGGACCCGGCACCGAAGCCGACCCGGACCCCGCTCCTGCATCTGACCCCGCGCCCTCCACCCGCCCGCCCCGGCTACCCTCGCCGCATGGGCGGTGTGCGGGCGGTCGGGGTGGTGACCAGGGGGACGACGAATCCGAACCGCCTGCGCCGGATGGACCGCTGGATCGCCGCCACCCACGGCCCGCAGTTGCGCAGGGCCGCCGACCCGCTCGCCGTCGACCTCGGTTACGGCGCCGCGCCCTGGACCGCCGTCGAGCTGCTGGGGCGGCTGCGCCGGGTGTGCCCCGACGCGGAGGTCGTCGGCGTCGAGATCGACCAGGACCGGGTGGCCGCCGCCCTCCCCTACGCCCGCGACGGGCTCCGCTTCGTACGCGGCGGCTTCGAGGTCCCGCTGCCGGACGGCCGCAGGCCCGCGCTGATCCGGGCGGCGAACGTCCTGCGGCAATATGCCGAGGACGAAGTCCCCGCGGTATGGCGGCGGCTGACCGCGCGGCTCGCGCCCGGCGGCCTGCTGGTCGAGGGCACTTGCGACGAGATCGGGCGGCGGCACGTGTGGGTCGCGCTCGGCCCCGAAGGCCCGCGCACGGTCACCTTCGCCACCCGGCTCGGCTCCCTGCACCGGCCCTCCGACCTGGCCGAACGCCTCCCCAAGGCGCTGATCCACCGCAATGTGCCGGGCGAGCCGGTGCACGCGTTCCTGTCGGCCTTCGACCGGGCATGGGCCGCGGCGGCGCCGCTGTCGGCGCTGGGCGCGCGGCAGCGCTGGATCGCGGCGGTCCGCTCGCTGCGGGCGGACGGCTGGCCGGTGGTGGACGGCCCGGCGCGGTGGCGGCAGGGCGAGGTCACGCTGGCCTGGGAGGCGCTGGCGCCGCGCTGAGGGACGGCCCGGGACCGCCGTTGAGCCGCGCTGAGTGACGGCCCGGGACCGCCGTTGAGCCGCGCTGAGTGACGCCGCGGGGCCGCCTCTGAGCCGCGATGAGAACGGCCCGTCTTCCGCGCCGGCCGGCGTTTTCATCACACTTCGGCAAAGCCGGAAATGGAACCCGCGCGTACGGCGTTCCCCATGGTTGAACGCGGGGGTACGGCTGCCGGAAGGAACGAAAGGTGACCCAGTACACGTCCCGGTTCGGCGGGCTGCGCGACGCCGCCGGTGCCGCTGCCGCCGCGTATCGGCCGCACCGGAGGTGGGGGAGCGGGCGGCGGGTGCGCAGGGTCGCGATGCTGAGCGTCCACACCTCGCCGCTGCACCAGCCGGGTACCGGCGACGCGGGCGGCATGAACGTCTACATCGTCGAGC
The DNA here is from genome assembly GCF_036227245.1 of Streptomyces sp. NBC_01477. Taxonomy (GTDB): domain Bacteria; phylum Actinomycetota; class Actinomycetes; order Streptomycetales; family Streptomycetaceae; genus Actinacidiphila. Next base: position 3,912,181 of record NZ_CP109445.1, on the reverse strand, counting down.
TGGCCAAGCGGCTGGCCGAGCGCGACATCGAGGTCGAGATCTTCACCCGGTCCACCACCGGCGCCCGTCGGCCCTGTGTGGAGCTGGCGCCCGGCGTCCTGGTGCGGCATGTGGACGCGGGACCGTACGAGGGTCTGGCCAAGGAGGAACTGCCCGCGCAGCTGTGCGCGTTCACCCACGGCCTGATGCGGGCCTGGGCAGGGCACCGCCCCGGTTACTACGACCTGGTCCACTCGCACTACTGGCTGTCGGGCCACGTCGGCTGGCTGGCCGCCGAGCGCTGGGGCGTACCGCTGGTGCACGCCATGCACACCATGGCCAAGGTCAAGAACGCCGCGCTCGCCGAGAACGACGACCCCGAGCCCGTCGCCCGCGTCATCGGCGAGACCCAGGTGGTGGCCGCGGCCGACCGGCTGATCGCCAACACCGACGAGGAGGCCGGCGAGCTGGTACGCCACTACTGCGCCGCCCCCGGCAAGGTCGCCGTCGTCCACCCCGGCGTCAACCTCGAACGCTTCCGGCCCGGCCAGGGGCGCGCCGCCGCCCGCGCCCGGCTCGGCCTGCCGCAGGACGCGCTGATCCCGCTCTTCGCCGGCCGGATACAGCCGCTCAAGGCGCCCGACGTGCTGCTCCGGGCGGTCGCGGTGCTGCTGGAGGAGGACCCGGCCCTGCGTGAGCGGCTGGTCGTGCCGGTGGTGGGCGGCCCGAGCGGTACGGGTCTGGCCAAGCCGGAGGCGCTGCACAAGCTGGCCGCCAGGCTCGGCGTCTCCGACGTCGTACGCTTCCAGCGGCCGGTGGACCAGGAGCGGCTCGCCGACTGGTACCGGGCGGCGACCGTCCTGGTGATGCCGTCGTACAGCGAGTCCTTCGGCCTGGTCGCCATCGAGGCGCAGGCCTGCGGCACCCCGGTCGTGGCGGCGGCGGTCGGCGGACTGCCGGTCGCGGTGCGCGACGAGCGCACCGGCTTCCTGGTGCCCGGGCACGACCCGCGCGACTACGCCCGGATGCTGCGCCGCTTCGTGGACCACCCGCAGTTGGGCACCACCCTGGGCGAGGCGGCGGCTGTGCACGCGCGCGGCTTCGGCTGGGACGCGTCGGCCGCCGACACCGCCGACGTGTACGCGGCAGCGCAGTCCGAGCACCGCCGTCGCCTACGATCGGCGCATGGCTGAGGCGGAGCACGAGAGCCCCGAGCGGGCGGCGGACGCGGAACCCGAGCCCGGGACGGTGGCCGCCGCCGGGCGGGTCGTGGAGCAGGCGCTGCGCGAGGCGGACCTGCCGTGGGAATCGCCGCGGCCGGGCACGTACGTCACCCAACTGCCCGGCACGCGCAAGCTGTCCACCACCTGCCAGCTGATCGTCGGCCGCCACACCCTGTCGCTGAACGCCTTCGTCGTCCGCCGCCCCGACGAGAACCACGAGGCCTTCTACCGCTGGCTGCTGGAGCGCAACCTGCGCCTCTACGGTGTCGCGTACGCCGTCGACCGCCTCGGGGACGTCTACCTCAGCGGCCGTCTCCCGCTGGCCGCGGTCACCGCGGAGGAGGTCGACCGGCTGCTCGGCGCGGTCGTGGAGAACGCCGACGGGTCCTTCAACGTCCTGCTGGAGATGGGGTTCGCCGCCGCGATCCGCAAGGAGTACGCGTGGCGGGTGTCGCGCGGCGAGTCCACCCGGAACCTGGACGCGTTCGCGCACCTGACCGGCGAGGACGACTGACGAAACCGTTTACCCCCGTCCTGGGTCTTCCCCAGCGGATCGGGTCCGTGGCACTCTCAAGCCCGTCGCACATCTGAATACTGTTCAGATACGTGAAAGCGGGGTTGATGGTGGTCAGTCGCAGAAGACTGCTCAGCGGCAGTGTCCAGGTGGTCTCGGGGGCCGCCGCGACGGCTGCGACCGCCGCGATCGGTACCCCGGGGGCTGCGGCGGCCGATCAGCCGGCGGACCGGTCGGCGGACCGGCCCGCCGGCCTGTGGGCGGAATTCCGCGCCAGCCCGTACACCCACCCGCAGATCCCCTATGTCGCGCTGGCCGGCTACGAGGGCGGCAACCCCTGCTTCCCCCGGCACCCGGTCCGCGCCAACGCCCTGCACTACGGCGCCCGCCCCGACGGCAGCGCCGACTCGGCCGCCGCCATCAACCGGGCGCTGCGCGAGGTCGGCGAGTCCGGCGGCGGCACCGTCCTGCTGCCGCCCGGCACCTACCGCATCGACGACGTCATCACGCTCGGCTGGAGCAACACCACCCTGCGCGGCGCCGGCAGCGGCGCGACCACGCTCTACGCCACCGCGTCGCTCACCGACCTGATCGGCCCGTACGGCAGCCGCTACGGCGGCGACAAGTCGTCCTGGTCCTGGGCCGGCGGCCTGGTCTGGATGTGCCCCGCCGACCGCTACCGCACCCTCACCGACGCGATCCGCGCCACGGCCTGGCCCTTCGAGGGCTGGACCGGCAACAGCCGCGACGAATTCACCGAGCTGGCCCGTATCACCGCCGAGACCCCGCAGGGCGGCCGCAGCGTCACCGTCGACGACCCGTCCCGGCTGCGGCGCGGCGACCGCGTACTCGTGCAGTACGCCGACGACCCCGGGCACGGGCTGCTCGCGCACATGGCGGGCGACGTCGAGGGCGCGGCCGTGTACGACTGGTCGGACAAGACCAAGCTGCTGTCCTACGTGCCGTACGAGTGGCCGGCCAGGATCACCGCGGTGCGCGGCCGGCAGGTGGCCTTCGACCGGCCGCTGCCGCTGGACACCCGGGCGCGGTGGCGGCCGCGGATCACCACACTGGTCGAGCCGCTGGTCAACTCCGGGGTCGAGGGCCTCACCATCCGCATGACGCCGACCCCGCAGGCCCCGCACCTGCTCGACAGGGGCTGGAACGGCCTGGCCGCACAGTGCACCTGGGACTGCTGGGTGGACGACGTGCACGCCGCCGACGTCGACAACGGCTTCCTGATGGTCGCCGCCAAGGCCACCACCTTCCGCCGCACCCGGGTCTCGGGCCGCGGCAGCCACCACCCGTACGCCTGCCGCGAGGGCTCGCACGACAACCTCGTCGAGGACTTCACCGTCGAGCGGCGCACCGTGCCGGCCCCGGCCGGCACCCAGCTGCACGGCATCAATGCCGAGGGCCTGTCCTCGTACAACGTCTGGTCGCGCGGCCGGATGGCGATGGGCACCTTCGACACCCACCGCGGCATGCCCTTCGCCTGCGTCCGTACCGACATCACCGTCACCAACGACGGCCAGCACGGCGGCGACGCCTCCGCGGGACCCCTCTACGGCGCCCGCTTCACCCACTGGAACGTCACCGTCACCAACGGCCGGGCCGGGTGCGTACGGATCGACGACGTGGCCCCGCGCAGCGCGACCGTCGCCATCTCGGCGGTCACCCCGTCCGGCCAGACCGACGTCCCCGACTTCACCGGCACCCTCGACTCCCGCCTGGAGTCCTACGGCACCCCCGGCGTCCCGCCCCCCAACCTCTACGAGGCCCAGCGCCGCCTGCTGCCCTGAGCCCGCGACCTCACCCCACCGGCAGGTCGCGCCCGGCTTCCCGCGGTACGGCCGGCCGCCGCGGGGCGGTACGGGGCCGGAGCAGCAGGTAGTAGCCGGCGCCGGCCAGCGTGCCGAGGGCGGCGCAGCCGAGCCAGACCGCGTCGCGGCCCAGGTACTGGAGGGTCACGCCGCCGGCCAGCGGCCCGGCGAAGGCGGCGGCTGCCCAGGAGAGGGTGAACATGCCCTGGTAGCGCCCGCGGGCGTGCGGCGGGGCGAGGTCGGCGACGACCGACATCGAGGCGGGGGCGTGGACGATCTCGCCGAGCGTCCAGACGACGACGGTCAGCGCGTAGACGGCGACCGAGGTGGCGAAGACGGTCAGGCCGAAGCCCCAGGCCAGCACGAAGGAGCCGGCGGCGAGCAGGGCGGCGCTGCTGCGGGCGCGCAGTGCGCGGGTGACGGGGATCTGGAGCAGCACGATCACCACGCCGTTGACGGCGGCGACCAGGCCGAACTGGCGGGCGCTCAGGCCGTGCTGCCCCATGTCGACGGCGAGGGTGGAGCTGGCCTGCTGCATCACCGAGCCGAGCATGAAGGTCAGGCCGACCAGGGCCATGAAGCGGCGGTCGCGCATGACGTCGACGAGGGTGGTCTCGGTCTTCCTCGCGCGGGCGGCGGCTTGTGTGCGGGTGGCGGCTTCTGCGCGTGCGGCGGCGGGATGCGTGGGGGCTGCGGCTTGCGGGGCCGGGTGCTTCGCGGCAGGGGCGTGCGGCAGGGTCTCCTCGGCTTTGACGTAGACCACGAGCGCGCACAGCACGGTGGTGAAGGCGTCGCCGAGGAAGAGCCACAGATAGCCCTCGGCGGCGATGAAGCCGGCGGCGGCGGCCGAGACGCCGAAGCCGATGTTGATCGCCCAGTAGTTGAGGGAGAAGGCCCGCACCCGGTCCGCGGCCGGCACCAGGTCGGCGATCATCGCGGACAGCGCGGGCCGGGACGCGTTGCCGGTCAGGCCGACCAGCGCGGCGACGCCGGCGATGGCGACCGGTCCTGTGACGAAGCCGAGCACCGCCGTGGCGGCGGCGGCGCCGAGCTGCGAGGCGAGCAGCGTCGTACGGCGGCCGACCCGGTCGGCGAGCACCCCGCCGATGACCGCGCCCGCGGCGCCGCCGAGCCCGAACAGGGCGGCGACCAGGCCGGCGTAGGCGGCGGAGTAGCCGCGCTGGACGGTGAGGTAGAGCGCGAGGAACGTGACGACGAAGCCGCCGAGCCGGTTGACCAGGGTGCTCGTCCACAGCCACCAGAACTGCCGGGGCAGACCGCCGGCCGTCTCGCGTACCGCTCGGCTGATGGCCGCCACCGGTTCTCCCTCGGTCCGCTCGCTGAGAAGCGCCCCTTCGGTAAGAGGCGCTGGTGCTCAGCGCATGTTACCGAGGCCGGTCGCGAGGTGCCACGCCATTTCGATTAGGCTCGGAGGCATGGCTGCTGCTGCGTACAAGCTGATCCTGCTCCGCCACGGTGAGAGCGAGTGGAACGCGAAGAACCTGTTCACCGGCTGGGTGGACGTGAATCTCAACGACAAGGGCGAGAAGGAGGCGGTGCGCGGCGGCGAGCTGCTCAAGGACGCCGGGCTGCTCCCCGACGTGGTGCACACCTCGCTCCAGAAGCGCGCGATCCGCACGGCCCAGCTCGCGCTGGAGGCCGCGGACCGCCACTGGATCCCGGTGCACCGCAGCTGGCGGCTCAACGAGCGCCACTACGGAGCCCTCCAGGGCAAGGACAAGGCGCAGACCCTCGCCGAATTCGGCGAGGAGCAGTTCATGCTGTGGCGCCGCTCCTACGACACCCCGCCGCCCCCGCTGGAGGACGGCGCCGAATACTCGCAGAGCGACGACCCGCGGTACGCGACGATCCCGCCGGAGCTGCGGCCGCGCACCGAATGCCTCAAGGACGTCGTGGACCGGATGCTGCCGTACTGGTACGACGGCATCGTCCCCGACCTGCTGACCGGCCGCACCGTCCTGGTCGCCGCCCACGGCAATTCACTGCGCGCCCTGGTCAAGCACCTCGACGGCATCTCCGACGCCGACATCGCCGGCCTGAACATCCCCACCGGCATCCCCCTCGCCTACGACCTCGACGCCGACTTCCACCCCCTGACCCCCGGCGGCCACTACCTCGACCCGGACGCTGCCGCTGCGGCAATCGAGGCCGTCAAGAACCAGGGCAAGAAGTAGCCCTCCCGGTTTGGCTGTGCCCCCTCCCTGTGGCTCCGCCCGCGGGGAGGGGGCACTGTGGCGTCCGGGGCTGTCCGGCGGTGGGCGTGGGCTGTTTCGCTCACCTGTCCGGGGTGCTGGTCGGCGTGGAAAGCCGGTGCGCCACATCGGGGGTTGCGGGGTCGGGCGTATTCGGTGCGGTCGTGGTGATCGGGGCGCTCACGCGCGTCAGCGGTAGTCGTCGGGGTGGCCCTGCATCCACGTGTTGATCTGGTCGCGGGTACTGATCAGCGACGCCTGATGCTTCTCCAGAACCGCGGAAGAAGAATCGCCGCCGATCTCCGCGTCCAACTGCTTGACCAGCTTGATCGGCTTGGCGAAGTGTCCGGGGCCTTTGGGGTCCGCTTTCATCGCCTGGTCCATACCGTGAAGTTCGTCGTACACCCGGCCGAGGAAATCGGCGCAGTCGCCCGGGGTGCAGGATTCCATCAGGGTTGCCTGGAGTCCGGCGAAGGCGTCGCGGACCTTCTCGGCGGGTGCCGCCGGTGCCGCTGTGCCGGCCGGCCTGCCCGCGGCGTCGACTTGCCTGTCGGCCTTCGGCGTCGTGCTGCACGAGACGGCGAACGCGGCCAGCGTCAAGGCGACAAGAGCCGCACCCCGGGCTGAGAACTTGAACACGTCATAGCTCCCGTGATCGTCGAGTGACCGACCCTACAGAGCCCGTGTGGCCGCGAAGGTCCACCATCAGGGCGCCGGGCCCGCGTAGTCCCGCGGGTCGCCGGATTTTGTGGCCGGAAATAGCGCTCTGATCAAGAAGCGGCGTCACTAGCGTGGAAAGACACGTCGTGAATAGTCCGGGGGGACGCCGTGGGACCACGTGAGACCGATATACATCCGCCCAAGGTCAAAGAAGCGGGCGACGATCTGCAGGCGGCTGCGCGTGACGCGCGCAAGCGGCTGAGCCATTCGCTCGACAGCAGCGACACCGTGTACGCCAATCACGCGGGCGGCGGGTGGACCAGCGCGAAGGAGCTCGCGGACTGCGGGCACGCCTGGGAGGACCACGTCATCGACCTGGTCAACGAGATGGAACGGCTCGGCCAGGACCTGCGCGACAGCGCGAACGGCCTGGCCGGCAACGACCACTTCGCCCAGGACCTGCTGTACGGCATCAACGTCCTGGGGGAGTGACATGGTCACCTACGCAGGTATCCGCGACGCCCGCCCCGAGCAGTGGAAGGACGCCGCCGACGACTTCGTGGCGCTCGCCCGCTACGTCAACCAGGCCGCCATCGACGTCCGCGGCGACACCGCCGCCAAGGTGGACGCGCACTGGGCCGACTCCACCGGCAAGGCCGCCGCCGCCCGGCTCTACGCGCTCGCCGACAAGCTGGATTCGGCGTACGACCTGCTCGACGCCGTGAAGATGGTGCTCGAGGGCATGCACAGCAGCATCCAGACAGCCCAGGCCACTTTGATCCAAGCACTGAGCCTGGCCAACGAGTACGGGATACAGCTGGACGACGAGGGCCGGCCGCTGATCGTCCAGAACCCCGTGCAGATCGTGTCGGAGATCGCCGCGCTGCACAGCCAGGCCATCAAACAGGCCACCGACGCGGACAACGCGGCCCGTGCCGAACTGGCCAAGCTGCGTGCCGCGGTCGGCATCACCAACCCGGACGACGCCCTCAACCTCCAGGAAGAGGCCTCACACACCGAGATGGACGCCTTCAAGGGCGCCATCCCCACCGGCCAGGACCCGGCGACCGTCGCCGTGTGGTGGGGCGGCCTGTCCCCGTCCGAGCGGCACGACCTGATGCTCGCCGAGCCGGTGGCGCTGACGAATCTGGACGGCATCCCGGACAGCGTGAAGACCCAGATGCGGGGGCCGGACGGAAAGTACGACCGCGTCAAGATGGTCGACTACGCGCTGCGGAACTGGAACAAGAGCGACCCCATCGACCTCGGCAACAACTGCACCAACTTCGTCTCCGAGGCCCTGCTGCACGCCGGTATGAAGCGCAAGATGGGCACCTGGAGCGGGGTCAGCGGCGCCGACGACTGGGGCAAGGAGACCGGGACCGGCTGGGACTGGCTGGACAAGAAGCTGTACTACTCGCACACCTGGGGCGGCGCCGAGAACCAGCAGGACTTCATGCTGAAGCACGGGGGCGAGGAGGTGCCGCCCGGCCAGGCCCGCCCCGGCGACATCATCTACTACGAGCAGCAGGGCCCCAACTCCGGCATCCACCAGGGCGAGACGCACCACGCCGCCATCGTGACGGCCGTCATGCCGGACGGTGAGATCAAATACACCCAGCACTCCGACTCCCACGTCGACGTCAGCCTCGAAGGGCGGCTCCCGCACGAGACGGAGTCGGAGGGCCAGCAGAACATCCGCATCGTCCGCCCCCACCCCGACTGGTACTGACCCCGGCGAACGCGGGACCCACCGCACCCGCCGCCGACGACGATTGGCCCGACCCGTATGAACGAGACGGCTTCTCTCAGCCGCTCCGAAAGCCCCGCCGCGCTGCCGTCGCGCGCCTGGCGGCGTACCTCGCTGGCCGTACCGCCGCTGGTGGTGCTGGCCGGTGTGCTCTTCGGCGTCTCCACGCACCTGTCCAGCAGCCGGACGCACCGCAGGTCGAGCCAATGCCGGTGGATCCCGCTGTCGTGGGACACCTGGGCCGTCGCTTACGGCGGGCTCGCGGCGGCGCTGGCGGCAGTCGGCCTGCACATCTGGCTGCGCAGACGCGCTCGGGCGCGCGGCTGGAACCAGGAGAGAACCTGGCAGGGCGCCCTGTCGACCGGCTTCGCGGTCCTGGGCTGGGTGGCCGTGCTGCTCACCGCCGTCGCGGTCGTCCTCACCCACTCCGACGCGTCCGACTACGCCGCCCACCACCGCGAGCCCGTCTGCGAAGGCCTCGCACCCCCGGCCCGCTGACCCACGATGTGCGGCAAGCCCCGCCGCACGAAGTAACCTTCGCTCCATACGTGCCCCCGGGCCGCGGTCGGTCCGCGGGGCGGGGGCACGTGTGCGACGCCGCCTGCGGGGGCGGACGAGCGTTGCCGTGCGGCGCTAACATTTTCCCCATGCGGAAGCGGGCCGTCATAGTCATCGTCGCCGTGCTCTGCGTGGCTGCGGGTTTGTACACGTTGTACTACGTGTCACCCATCGGGCAGCACAACAGACAGGCCGCGCATTACGAACACCAGGTCCGTGGCAGCGTGATGTCCCTGGGAGATGTACAGGTCACTTCGGGAGGCCATCGCGTCAGCGGCAATCTGTGGGGCGAAGGCGGGGAGTGTTCCGTACTGGCGACATTTGAGGTCAACACCACTTTGGCGGCACGGGATTTCGAGGACCACCTGAAGTCAGTGCTCCGGCAGCGCTCGATTGACTATGTGTACGAGCAGGTCAAGCCGCTCGGCGGACGTAGCGATCGCCTTGTGCTCAGGGTCGAGGTGGGTACCTTGACCGCAGGCGGAAGCCTTGACCCGCGGTGCGGTTGAGGAGATGGCCCGGCCGCAGGGTCAGGGTCTTGTCATTCTGAGGGTGGAACGGGACTGGGACCGGGAGTGGGCTGTGGAGTCCCGGCCTGGGGCGGTCCCGTGCCCACTCCGGTGGTGATCGCTCCCCGCACCGGATACAGCGGGCCGAGATCGATCGAGTGCCCGGCGGGCGTCTGCGACGCCAGTTCATCCAGCGCCTGCCGACGTTGCGCATCGGTCAGCGCACCCCAGGCGTCCGCATCCTCCAGGTGCGGTTGAAGCTGGTCCCAGTGTTCGGCACGGGCATGAATGGCGGCTCCGCGAGGTGCCGTGTCGTCGCCGTACTGGGCGTTGGCGTCCCGGACCTGAGGCGTGTCCGCGGCGTACAGCAGGAACAGCTGCTTGTCGGTCGTCGCCCCGTGCGGGTTCGATTTCAGCTGCGCGAGGTAGTGGGCACTCAGCCGGATGTCCTCGTTCGGATTCTCCTCGATGTATTTGGTGAGTTCGGAGTCGCTGAGGTCGTTGAGGGAGCGCCCGGCGACGATGAATGCCCCCGGATCCTCGGCTATCACCTGGCGTGCGGTCGCGAGCTTCATATGGGTGATGCCCAGCGACTTGTCGGGCTTGATCGTGTTCTCCAGCGCCCAGTCGAATACGTGCCCGGCCCACCCCTCGGGGCCGCCCAGACCTGGATCGCCGTTCTGATACCACTGCTGCTCCTGCCACAGGATCGATATCAGCAGCCGTTCGCTGATCCCGGTTTCCAGGGACGCCTGCCGGACCGCGTCCAATTGGGAGAGGGAGACGTTGACCGGGTGGAGGAAGTCGCGCCCATTGCTCAGACGGAGAGCGATCGCGAACGGATTGTCGGCGTCGTGCTGAAGTGCTTGCAGGACCAGCGCCGGATCGAGCACATCGGTGAGGGCGGTGATGGTGCGTATCTCGTTCGCGGCGGTCGTGTCCGCCAGCGTGGCCGCGGTGAGGGCCTCGGAGACCAGGTCCGCGGTCACCTGCACCTCGTAGTTCGTGACGGTGGTGTCGTCACCGCTGCGAGCTGCGGGAGCGTCTATCTCCCCGCTGCCGGAAACCGTCAGTCCATGTGCCCGGGCGTAGTCGAGCGCGCCGTGCAGCACCCGTTGCGCCGAGTCGATGGCGTCCGCGAGCGTTTCGTAGGTCCGAACGAGCCCGCGCAGCGCGTCGGACGCAGCGTCGTAGTCCGCGGCGTGCTTGACGAACTGCGCACGCGCGGCTTGTCCGGTGTCGTTGACCCAGTGCCTGGTCAGCGTCGCGGCTACGTCGTCCCGTGCGTACGACGCGACATCCCGGCAGTGGCCGGCAGCTGCCGAAGCGTCATCGGCGGCATCACGCCACAGTTGCGACTGGGCGTCCTGAAGGTCCTGAACGCTCAGCATCAGGACTCCTCCAACCACGTGGCCTGCTGGTGGAGCCGACTGGATACGGAAATGTCGGAATTCATGTAGACGTCCATGGAATGGGTGACGCCGTCTGCGGCCGCTTCGACGTCATTGCCCATCTCGTGCATACGTGTCCGCCACGCGGTGACGCACGCGGTGGTCGCCGCCGACGAGGCCCATCCGCTGTGAGCGGTGGCTGCTGTGTCGGCTTTGCTGAGAGCGGCCTTGTCGGCGCCGGCGGCCCGGTCCATCTTGAATTGGACGGCGGCGGCACTCACCGGACCGGGTGTGACTCCTATGTCGGAGTTGGGACTGCCCATGTATCCCCCCATCGCGGCACTCTTCGAGTTCGCAGAGTTACGTTGCGCGAATGGCGTAAGGCTAGCGCCGCGGACGCCTGTCCGGCGGGGACTTTCGGCCGGCCGGTGTCGGGGTCGGAAAGGGCTCCCCAGCGGGGACGTTGCCGCGCAGGGGGCGGCGGACACGCACGTGCCCCCGGGCCGCGGTCGGTCCGCGGGGCGGGGGCACGTGTGCGGGGTGCGGGTGGAGGGGCTAGTGGGTGCAGCCTCCGCACTGGCACGGGTTGCCGGACTGGCAGCCGCACCCGCAGCCGGAGCCGCAGCCGCAGGCGGCGACCAGGGGGAGCGGGGTCCGCCGCGGGGCGGCGGAGTCGTGCGTCGGCTGGGCGCGTACGGGTGTGGGGGTCTCCGACATCAGTGCGGCCTCCTCAGGCTCTGCTGCTGTCAAGTGAACGCCCCCGCACCGCCGCGCATCAAGGGCGCACAAGGGCATAACGCCCAACGCTGCACCACCCGCACGCCCCCCGGCGGACTACGCGCCCTCCACCTGGGTCGGGGTCGGCGTCATCGCGTCGACGTGCTCGCCGGTCACCAGGTAGACGACGCGCTTGGCGACGGATACGGCGTGGTCGGCGAAGCGCTCGTAATACCGGCCGACCAGGGTGACGTCGACCGCGGTCTCGATGCCGTGCTTCCAGCGGTCGTCCAGCAGGTGCTGGAACAGGGCGCGGTGCAGCTCGTCCATACGGTCGTCGTCCGCTTCGAGCTGCAGCGCGTCGTCGACGTCCTTGGTGATGATCACCTCGGCGGCCTTGGCCATCAGCCGCTGCGCGAGCTGGCCCATCTCCAGGATGGTGCTGTGCAGGTCGTGCGGCACGGCGGAGACCGGGAAGCGGAGCCTGGCGAGCTTGGCGACATGGCGGGCCAGGTCGCCCGAGCGCTCCAGGTCGGCGCTCATCCGCAGCGAGGTGACGACGATCCGCAGGTCGGTGGCGACCGGCTGCTGGCGGGCCAGCAGGTTGATCGCCCGGCTCTCCAGCTCGCGCTGGAGGTCGTCCACCTTCTCGTCGGCCGCGATCACACTTTCCGCGACATTGAGGTCCGCGTCGAGCAGTGCGGTGGTGGCGCGGCCTATTGCCGAGCCGACCAGCCTGGCCATCTCGACCAGCCCGTCACCGATGGAGTCAAGCTCCTCGTGGTATGCGTCCCGCATCGCGTTCCTTCCGTATGTGCAGAATGTACTCAGGTCTGTACAGAGGCTTCTCCTCCACGCTGTCACGCTGATGGCCCTGTGCGTACCGGCCGCGCACCCGGAGTGAATCAGCCCCTACGTGGAGGTGAACTCTTGGCAACGTGCACCCGAGAGGTAGCTCTCATGGGTTGTGGAGTGCTTGCGCGGGCCACCTAACCTGGAGCCATGGACGTGAACGCGGCAGTCGCCGCAGCCAGTGCGATCGCCGGTCTCCTGACCGGCGTGATCGCCGTGCTCGCGTTCCGCTGGAGCGAGCGGGAACAGGCCCGCCCGACCCGTACCGCACTGCACACGGATGCCGTGCTCCCGCCGGGAGTGGACACCGTGCTGTCCGTACTGCGTTCGTCGGCTGTCGTCCTGGACGAGGGCGACACCGTGGTCAAGGCCAGTTCGGCGGCATATGCCCTCGGACTGGTGCGCGGCGGCCGTCTCGCCGTCGACCAGATGCTGCAGATGGCCCGCGAGACCCGGCGGGACGGCGAGATACGCCAGGTGGAACTCGATCTTCCGCGCCGCGGCGCCGGCCGCGGTGAAGGCCTCGCGGTCTCCGCCCGGGTGGCACCGCTGGGCTCCCGGCTGGTGCTGCTGCTGGTCGAGGACCTCACCGAGGCCCGGCGGATCGAAGCGGTACGGCGGGATTTCGTGGCGAATGTCAGCCATGAGCTGAAAACCCCGGTGGGCGCCCTGTCACTGCTCTCGGAAGCCGTGATGGACGCCTCGGACGACCCCGAGGCGGTGATCCGCTTCGCCGGCCGGATGCAGATCGAGGCCACCCGGCTGACCAGCCTGGTGCAGGAGATCATCGACCTGTCCCGGGTCCAGGACGACGACCTGCTGGACGACGCGGAGCCGGTGGCGGTGGACGACCTGGTCGCCGAAGCCGTCGACCGCTGCCGCCACCAGGCCAACACCAAGCAGATCACCATGGCCGCCGGCGCCACCCCCGACCTTTTCATCTGGGGCAACCGGGGCCAGCTCGCGGCAGCGCTCGGCAATCTCGTCGAGAACGCCGTCAACTACAGCCCGGCCCGCACCCGGGTCGGGATCACAGGGCGCCGGATCCCCGCGACCGGCGGCGACCTCATTGAGATCTCCGTCACCGACCAGGGCATCGGCATCTCCGAGAAGGACCGCGACCGGGTCTTCGAGCGCTTCTACCGGGTCGACCCGGCGCGCTCGCGGGCCACCGGCGGCACGGGGCTCGGCCTGTCCATCGTCAAACACGTCGCCGCCACCCATGGCGGCGAGGTCACCGTGTGGAGCGCGGAAGGCCAGGGCTCCACCTTCACACTGCGGCTTCCCGAAGCAGGGATCGCCCGCGACCGCGCGCTTCCGCCCGGCACCGACCCCGATGCCGAGGCGGACGCAGAGCCGGCCGACGAGCCGTCGGACGACCAGTTGTTCCAGACCCTCCCCGAACACATCCCCGCTCCGGAGGTCCTCCCGTGACCCGCGTACTCGTCGTCGAGGACGAAGAGTCCTTCAGCGACGCGCTGTCGTACATGCTCCGCAAGGAGGGCTTCGAGGTCGGCATTTCCGCGACCGGGCCCGACGCGCTGGACGAGTTCGAACGAAACGGCGCCGACCTGGTACTTCTCGACCTGATGCTGCCGGGGCTGCCCGGCACCGAGGTCTGCCGCCAACTGCGGCTCAAGTCCAATGTCCCGGTGATCATGGTGACCGCCAAGGACAGCGAGATCGACAAGGTCGTCGGCCTGGAGATAGGCGCGGACGACTATGTGACCAAGCCGTTCTCCTCGCGGGAACTGGTCGCCCGCATCCGCGCGGTATTGCGCCGCCGCGGCGAGCCCGAGGAGATCTCCCCCGCCGCCCTGGAGGCCGGTCCGGTCCGTATGGACGTGGACCGGCATGTCGTCACGGTCGGCGGCGGCAAGGTGGACCTCCCGCTCAAGGAGTTCGACCTGCTGGAGATGCTGCTGCGGAACGCCGGCCGGGTGCTGACGCGTATGCAGCTCATCGACCGGGTGTGGGGCGCGGACTACGTCGGCGACACCAAGACGCTCGACGTCCACGTCAAGCGGCTGCGCGCCAAGATCGAGCCCGACCCGGGGGCGCCGCGCTACCTGGTGACGGTCCGCGGGCTCGGCTACAAGTTCGAGCCGTAGGCCGCACCCGCCCGTCCGTACGGCTCGTCCGCGCCCGTACGGCTGGACCGGCGTCCGCGCGGCGAGGCGCTCGTACGGCCTGAGGCGGCCGTGTGGCTCGACGTATCCGTGCGGTCCGGCGCGCTCCGCACGGCGCCACGTTCGTACGTGTAAGGGTCCGGCACCTGGCGCCGGACCCTTACCGGCGTTTTCCGCCGTACATTGCCGCGCTTACGGCGTGGCCGTGTCCGACGGGCTCGCGGTGTCCGAGGGCGTGGCCGTGTCGCCCGGGGTGGCGGTGCCGCCCGGCGTCGCGCTGGCCGTGGCGGTGTCCGTCGGGACCGCGGTGGTCGGCAGCGAGCTGGGCCCGTACGGCTCGAAGAAGCCGGCCGCCGGCGTCACATCGATCGGCAGCGCGACCGCGCCGGTGGAGCTGAAGTTGAACACGGCGTTCTGCACGTTGCCGTCCTGCAGCGACTCGGCGCCGCTGCTGATGACCGCGGCCGGGTTGCCCTGGCCGCCGAGCAGCACGGTGCCGTGCGCGGGGACGGTGATCGTGCTGCCGCCGTCGGCGGCGGACAGCTGCGCCGTCAGTCCGCCGGAGAGCTGCACGGCCTGGAGCGTCTGGTCGGTGGAGCCGTTGTTGAACAGCCGCGCCGAGACGGTGGCGGGGCCGCCGGACTTGGTGAGCACGAAGGCGTTCTGCACCTGGATGTCGCCGACGGTCACGGACTGGCTGTCCGGCTTGACCTCCAGGGACTGTGCCTTGTTCCCGGCCGCGCAGGCGGCGAGTGGGGCGAGCGAGAGCGCGGCGACGGCGGCGAGGGCGCCGCGTCGGAAGCTGCGGACCACGACGGCGGCATCTCCTTGGGCAGATTCTGACGATCTTCCAGCGGCCTTAGATTACCGAGCCGTCCGCGCGCCCACACACCGGGTGGTCCCTCCGTGACGCCCACTCACCCGACCGGTGGTGCGCACCGGCCGCCGCACCCGCCTGAGCAGGCCGGAAGCGCGCTGCGGCGGTCACGAGGTCGCGCTCCGCAACATGCCCGCAATGTATTCCGGCATTACCACGGTGTGATTACCGGTGGATCGGCACGAGCGGGCACGCGGGGGATTTCCATGAAGGTGCAAAATTGGATCTTCAACGGCCGGGAACCCGAACGGAGTAGCGAAGATCCACTCGCCCGGGAGTGACAAATGCGGACGTATCGACCGCTGTTCCCGGGCTTCCCTGGGTGTGACGCGCGTGTTTCCGCTTTGCCCTATACATGCTCCGACCTGCGGATACCGCGCCGATGTGGCACCCTCCAGCACGTTCCAGGGGCGCTTGTCAAGCCCCGAGATATGCCCTGACCTGCGAAAACGCCATTCAGATGAGGGCGTTCCCGTGTTACCCTGGATAGCCACGGAAGGGGTACCTGTCACATGACGTTCAAGGTTGGCGACACCGTGGTCTATCCCCATCACGGGGCCGCGCTGATCGAGGCTATCGAAATTCGCCAGATCAAAGGCGTGGACAAGACCTACTTGGTGCTCAAGGTCGCTCAGGGCGACTTGACGGTGCGCGTACCCGCGGACAATGCGGAGTTCGTCGGCGTACGCGACGTGGTCGGTCAGGAGGGTCTGGATCGGGTCTTCGAGGTGCTGCGCGCGCCGTACACCGAGGAGCCGACCAACTGGTCCCGCCGATACAAGGCAAATCTGGAGAAGCTCGCTTCCGGCGATGTCATCAAGGTTGCGGAAGTTGTCCGTGACCTGTGGCGCCGCGAGCGCGAGCGCGGCCTGTCGGCCGGCGAGAAGCGCATGCTCGCCAAGGCCCGGCAGATCCTGGTCAGCGAACTCGCACTGGCCGAGAACACCAACGAGGACAAGGCCGAGGCCCTGCTCGACGAAGTCCTCGCGTCGTAAGACCGTCCCCTCCCGGACGTTCTCGTGTCGCGTCCCTACAGCGCTACCCACGCTGCCGTGACGTACTGACTTACGCAGACGCAACCCTCGGACGACCCCCGAGGGACCTGCCGCGGCACCCGGCTCAGCATGACGGCCGGGTGCTGCGGCATGCAGTGGCCGTGGATCAGGCCGCGGGCATGCTGCGGCCGGGCGCCATCCCGGCCGCGCACCATCGCACGGCATACGGAACGCCTTCGCTCGCGCCGGGCGCCACGGTCTTCCCGAGGACTTCACGGAAGGGGTCCTCCGGAATACCGTGTCCTGGCTCCCCGGGCTTCGCCCGGTGATACCACCCCCCGACTTCGCCCGGGGGCGCCGCCCGGCCGTTCGGCCCGGGGGCACCTCCAAGCGATACCCATCTCATACAAGGACACAAACCTGCGTACCGCAGCCGTCATTCCCGCCGCCGGACGTGGTGTCCGGCTCGGCCCCGGGGCGCCCAAGGCGCTGCGCACTCTCAGCGGGGTCCCGATCCTGGTCCACGCCGTCCGCGCGATGGCCCGAGCCAGGGCCGTCACCGTCATCGTCGTGGTCGCGCCGCCGGAAGGCGCCGCCGAGGTCCGCGCGCTGCTCGACGCGAACGGGCTGCCCGAGTCCACCGACATAAGGGTGGTACCCGGCGGCGACGAGCGCCAGGACTCCGTACGGCTCGGCCTGGCCGCGCTGCCCGACGACGTGGACGTGGTCCTCGTGCACGACGCCGCCCGCCCGCTGGTGCCGGTCGAGACGGTCGAGGCCGTCGTCGACGCGGTACGCGCCGGTGCCCCCGCCGTCGTGCCGGGGCTGCCGCTGGCCGACACCGTCAAGAGCGTCGACCTCGCGACGGGCCAGGTCACCGGCACCCCGCAGCGGTCCCTGCTGCGGGCCGTGCAGACCCCGCAGGGCTTCGACCGCGCCATACTGGCCAAGGCCCACGCCATGGTCACCGGCGACGTCACGGACGACGCCGGCATGGTCGAGCAGCTGGGCGTCCCCGTCCTCGTCGTGCCGGGACACGAGGAGGCCTTCAAGGTCACCAGGCCGCTGGACCTCGTCCTGGCCGAGGCCGTACTGGCACGCAGGAGGGCCAATGGCCACTGACTTCCCCGCGGGAGCGCTGCCGCTGGTCGGCATCGGGACCGACGTCCACGCCTTCGAGGCGGGGCGTGAGCTGTGGTGCGCCGGCCTGCACTGGGAGGGCGCCGAATTCGGCCTCGCCGGGCACTCCGACGCGGACGTGGCCGCCCACGCGGCCTGCGACGCGCTGTTCTCCGCCGCCGGGCTCGGCGACCTGGGCGCCCACTTCGGCACCGACCGCCCCGAGTGGGCGGGCGCCTCCGGGGTCGCGCTGCTGACGGAGGCGGCCCGGATCGTGCGGGCGGCCGGCTTCGGTATCGGCAATGTCGCGATCCAGGTGATCGGGGTGCGCCCGAAGGTGGGCAAGCGCCGCGCCGAGGCGCAGGCCGCGCTGTCCGCGGCTGTCGGCGCCCCGGTCTCGGTCTCCGGCACCACGACGGACGGCCTCGGCCTGACCGGCCGCGGTGAGGGCCTCGCGGCCATTGCCACCGCCCTAGTCGCCCCGCTTCCCTGACCTGACCTGACCTGACCTGACCTGACCTGACCTGACCGCCCCGCGCCCCCCGCCCGCCGCGCACGGCACCCGCGGGACCGCGCGACGAGCCACGATGGATCCGCTGCCGGAAAACCGGCAGACGTACCGATCGACCCCTGGCAGAAAGGCACCGCACGCCATGGCACTCTCCGAGTCCGCCCGCGCACTTTTCGACGGCAAGAACTTCGCGACCGTCGCCACCCTCCAGCCGGACGGCTCACCGCAGCTGTCCGTCGTGTGGGTGACGCTCGACGGTGACGACGTCGTCTTCTCCACCAAGGAGGGGCGCCGCAAACACCTCAACCTGGTGAAGGACCCGCGGATCACCCTGCTGGCGATGCCGGCCGACAACCCGTACGCGTACGTCGAGATCCGCGGCACCGCCACGATGGCCACCGAGGGCGGCGACGAGCTGATCAACGCGCTCAGCGACAAGTACACGGGCGGCCCGTACAGCGGCGACCAGCCGGGAGACGTACGCCTCGTGGTGCGCGTGACGGCCGACCGGATCGTCGAGCACGGCTGACGGGACCGCCGGATACGGCTGACGGGACCGTCACGCACGACTGGCGGGATCACCGGGCACCGCTGACGACGGAGGGCCGGAAGAGCCGCCTGGGGCGGATGTGCGGTCTGTCTGCGGCAGACCGCACGTGGCACCCTCCAACGGCCACTACCCTTGATGGCGTGACTATTCGCCTGTACGACACCAGCGCACGCCAGGTCCGTGACTTCGTCCCGCTCACGCCGGGCTGTGTCTCGATCTACCTGTGTGGCGCCACCGTGCAGGCGGCACCGCACATCGGCCACATCAGGTCGGGCCTGAACTTCGACATCATCCAGCGCTGGTTCCGCCACCGCGGCTACGAGGTCACGTTCATCCGCAATGTGACGGACATCGACGACAAGATCCTCCGCAAGGCCGCCGACCAGGGCCGCCCCTGGTGGTCCATCGGGTACGAGAACGAGCGCGCCTTCAGCAACGGCTACGACGTGCTGGGCTGCATGCCGCCCACGTACGAGCCGCGGGCCACCGGCCATGTGCCGGAGATGATCGAGATGATGCGCGGCCTGATCGAGCGCGGCCACGCCTACGTCTCCGACGGCAACGTCTATTTCGACGTGCGGTCCTTCCCCGGCTATCTGGAGCTGTCCAACCAGGAGCTGGACAATCTGCGCCAGCCCGAGGGCGAGGGCGAGACCGGCAAGCGCGACCACCGCGACTTCGCGATGTGGAAGGCCACCAAGCCGGGCGAGCCGTCCTGGGAGACACCGTGGGGCCGCGGCAGGCCCGGCTGGCACCTGGAGTGCTCGGTGATGGCGCACAAGTACCTGGGCCCCGTCTTCGACATCCACGGCGGCGGCATCGACCTGATCTTCCCGCACCACGAGAACGAGATCGCCCAGGCCAAGGCGTACGGCGACGAGTTCGCCCGCTACTGGGTGCACAACGCGTGGGTCACCATGAGCGGCGAGAAGATGAGCAAGTCGCTCGGCAATTCCGTGCTGGTCTCGGAAATGGTGCAGCGCTGGCGCCCGATCGTGCTGCGCTACTACCTGGGCACCCCGCACTACCGGTCGATGATCGAGTACAGCGAGGAGGCGCTGCGGGAGGCGGAGGCCGCGTTCGCGCGGATCGAGGGCTTCGTGCAGCGGGTCGTCGAGAAGGCCGGGCACGTGGATCCCGCGGCAGAGGTGCCGCCCGCCTTCGCCGAGGCAATGGACGACGACTTGGGCGTGCCGCAGGCGCTGGCCGTCGTGCACACCACCGTCCGGCAGGGCAACAGCGCGCTCACCGCCGACGACAAGGAAACGGCGGTCGCGCGACTGGCCGAGGTCCGTGCGATGCTCGGAGTGCTGGGCCTGGACCCGCTGGACCCGCACTGGACCGGCGCGGACCGCGGGGACGACCTGCACGGCGTGGTGGACTCGCTCGTCCAGCTGGTGCTCGAACAGCGGCAGTCGGCGCGGTCCCGCAAGGACTACGGGACGGCGGACGCGATCCGCGACCAGCTGGTCCAGGCGGGCCTGGAGATCGAGGACACGCCGACCGGCTCGCGGTGGACACTGCGCGGCTGAACACCCGGCCGCCCCCAACCGACAAAGACATTCGACGCAGAGACGTGGAGACGTAGCGACGTCGAGACACGAACAGAAGTGAGAGTGCCCCATGGCCGGCAACAGCCAGCGCAGGAACCGCCGTACGTCCAACAAGAAGGGCGCCACGGTCGGCAGCGGCGGGCAGCGCCGCAAGGGCCTTGAGGGCAAGGGCCCGACGCCGCCCGCCGAGGCGCGCAAGGGCCACAAGAAGAACCGCGTCGCCGCGGCCCAGGCCAGGCGGACGGTGTCGGGGCAGTCCCGCCGTCCGTCGGGCCGCGGTGCCAAGTCGACGTCCGAGATGGTCGTCGGCCGCAATCCGGTGGTCGAGGCGCTGCGCGCCGACATCCCCGCGAACGCGGTCTACGTCCAGCAGTTCATCGACAACGACGACCGGGTGCGCGAGGCGCTGCGGCTCGCCACCGACCGCGGGGTGCCGCTGCTGGAGGCGCCCAGGCCCGAGCTGGACCGCCTCACCGCGGGCCTGAACCACCAGGGCCTGGTGCTCCAGATCCCGGCGTACGAGTACGCCCACCCCGAGGACCTGCTCGCCGGAGCCGCGGACCAGGGCGACGACGCGCTGATCGTCGCCCTCGACGGTGTGACCGACCCGCGCAATCTCGGCGCGGTCGTCCGCTCGGTCGCGGCCTTCGGCGGCCACGGTGTCGTGGTGCCCGAGCGGCGCGCCGCCGGCATGACCGCCGGCGCCTGGAAGACCTCGGCCGGCACCGCGGCCCGCGTCCCGGTGGCCCGCGCCACCAACCTCACCCGCACCCTTGAGGCGTACCAGAAGGCCGGCCTGACCGTCATCGGCCTGGCCGCGGACGGCGACGTCGACCTGTACGACCTCGACGCGCTCACCGGGCCCGTCGTCATCGTGGCGGGCAGCGAGGGCAAGGGCCTGTCCCGGCTGGTCGGCGAGACCTGTGACCTGCTGGTCCGCATCCCGATGCCGGGCGGCGCGGCGGAGTCGCTGAACGCGGGCGTGGCGGCGGGCGTGGTGCTGTACGAGGCGGCGCGGCGCCGGGCCTGAGCGGGGAGCGGAGCCGGGCCTGAGCGGGAGTCACGGCCGGGCGGAACCTGTCGGGGCCGGGGGCTCGGCCGCGCGGGAGGGCATCATACGGGCTCTGCACGATTGACGCGTCTCGGACATCAAGGGCTCCGGCAGGCAGTGTCCTAAAGGTCAGTCACTCGGTTAGATGAGTGTGGACACCAGAACACCCCACCCCTCCACGGGGGGAGGGACGCCCGGATTCGACGAGCCGGTCATGACGATGGCACGGGTGCCGAGCGACCCCGCCCAGGTCATCGTCACCCATGCGAGCTTCCGTGTGCAGCTGGGACGGGCCTCGGTCCGTTCCCTGCGCATCGGCGACACCGCCGGGATCACGGCCGCCTCGCAGCACGCGGACGCCGCCGGAGTCCCCGGCCGCCGCAAGCTGGCGCCGGTGGTGTGGTCCGGCCGCAGCGAGCCCGGCGACGAACTGGCCGGTGAGCTGCTCCAGGCGGTACGCCGGGCCGGCACCGCCGACGGTCCCGCGGGGTCCGCCACGCAGCTGCTGCCGAGGATCGGCGACACCACGGTGCGGCCGCCCGGCACCCCGACCGTCGTCGGCCCGCGCAGCGGCGAGTCCCCGACCGGCCTGCTCGGCGGCGTACGGCCGGCGCGCGGCGCGTACGACCAGGACGACGAGCCCGTGGTCGGTTACCGCGGCCCCGGCGCCGGCGGCGCACATGGCGACGGCGACACCTATGGCGACGGCTACGAGGACGGCTACGAGGACGCCGAGCAGGAGCGCAGGCCGCGCAAGAGCAACGGTGACTTCGTCAAGCACGCCTGGTATCCGGGCCGCCGGATGAACCTCGGCATCGTGCTGCTCCCACTGCGTGTCTTCCTCGGCTTCGTGTCGATCTACGCCGGCATGGGCAAGCTGTGCGACCGCGTCTACTTCGACGGCGGCGAACGCGGCTCCATGGTCACCTGGCTGGCCTCGCTGCACCCCTGGGCGGCGGCGGAACCGCTGCGCAATGCCGCGCTCAACCACCCGGTGGGAGCGGGCCTGAGCATCGCCTTCCTCCAGGTCGTGGTCGGCGTCCTGACCATCTGCGGCCTGTGGCAGCGGGTCGCTGCGGTCTTCGGCGCCGGCCTGTCCATCGCGCTGCTCGTGACCGTGAGCTGGCGCACCGTCCCGGTCTACGACGCCCCCGACTTCATCTACCTGGCCGCCTGGAGCCCGCTGGTCATCGCCGGCGCCCCCGTCTACTCGATCGACGGCAAGCTCGCCGGCGACGCATGGCGGCGCCTCGGCCCCCGGGTCGGCCTGTGGGACCTGCGCCACTACGTCCTGCGACGGGGCGCGGTGCTCGGTACGGTCATCGTCGGCTGCACCCTGCTGCTCGGCTCGGTGCTGGGCGCGGCGGTACGGGCCTCCACCGCTCCGGAACACCGGCCGGCCGGTCCGACCGCCCCGCCGGTCAACAACCTGCCGGGCATGCCGCTGCCCGAGGTCTCCGGCGGCGACAGCGGTTCCGCGTCCGCGACGCCGGAGCCGTCGAAGTCGGCGAGGGCCGACAAGAAGAAGAAGCCGGACACGTCCGGGTCCGCCACTTCGGCGCCCACCGCGGCCCCCGGCCACACCCACGCGCCCGGCAGCACGTCCGCCACCGGCTCCGGCGGCTCCTCAGGGGGCAGCGGCGGCTCAGGCGGCTCGTCCCCGTCCTCCCAGGCCCCGCCCGCGGCCCCGCCGACCCATGCGGCGCCGCCCCCGCCTCCGCCGGCCGCCAAGCCCACGCAGGGCGCCATCGGCGGCCTCCTCGGCGCCCCTCTCCTCGGCGGCGGCCCGTCCGCGTCCCCGGCTCCAACAGCCTAAGACGCCGGCACAGTTCCCCGCGCCCGGGTCAGGGGCGCGGGGAACTGCCTGTTTCGGTGACGACGGTGGTGAAGTAGGCGCGGCCACGGGCCCCGGGCGGCAGCCCGGAGGAGCCTCGGAGGGAGCCGGCCGGGTCAGACGGGTACGGAGCCCAATTCCCTGGCCGCCTCGCGAAGGTCCTTGGCCGTGTCGATGGCCCGCCAGTAGGCCCCTTGCGGAATGGGGTAGCCGGCCAGCCGGCGTTCCCGCGCGAGCCGCGGGAAGGTGGTGCGTTCGTGGTCGCCCAGATCCGGCAGCATCGCCGTGAAGCCGGGCGCGAAGACGTAGACACCGGCGTTGATGAGGAAGGGCGAGGGCGGTGACTCGATGAAGTCCAGCACCTGGCCGAACTCATTGGTCTCGACGGCCCCCCAGGGAATCCGCGGCCTGGCGAGGGCGAGCGTGGCGACGGCGTCGCGCTCCTCGTGGAAGGCGGCCATGCCGCGCAGCGAGAAGCGCGTCCAGATGTCGCCGTTGGTGGCGTACCACGGCTCGTCGGCGCGCGGCAGCGACGCGGCGGCGTACTTGAGGCCGCCGCCGCGCCCGAGCGGCTCGCCCTCGACGACGGTGGTCACCTTCATCGGCAGCGGTGTGCAGGCCAGCCATTCCTGGAGCACTTCCGCGAGGTGCCCGCACGAGACGACGACATCGGTGACGCCCTCCGCGGCGAGCCAGTCGAGCTGGTGGCCGATGATCGGCGTTCCCGTACCCGGGATCTCGACCATCGGCTTGGGCCGGTCGTCGGTGTACGGGCGCAGCCGTGAGCCCTGGCCTCCGGCCAGGATGACGGCCTGCGTGACCGGGATGACCTCGTGCGCGGTTGTGTCGTGCGTCATGCAGCGACCCTATGCGACGCGGCGGAAGGGCTACGGCCCGGGCGTTGACCGTACGTACCCGCCTCCGTACATGGCGGCGTGACCGTAACCCGCCGCTGTGGACGACGGGTTACGGCGGGGACGGCGGCGCGGACCGACCGGGGCCGACCCGGTCTGGTCGGGGCCGGCCCGGGGCGGCCGGGGTCAGCCGACCGAGGCGATGCCGGTGGCGAAGGCGGTGTCGCACACCGGGCGGGACCACGACTGGGCCCGCTGAGTGGCGCCGTCGTACTTGGCGACGGCGGCGCGGCCCAGCGAACGCGCGATGGACGCGCAGTATTTGGCGAGCGACGGGTGACGGGCCATGGCGACCTGGAGGTCGGTGAGGGCCACTCCCGGGTCCTTGTGCTGGAGTTCGGCCAGCAGCCGCGAGCGCAGCGCCTCCTGCGGCGCCTTGGTGGCCGTCTCAGCGGCCACCTCCTGGCGGCTCTTGGCAGAGGCGGTGAGCACCTGTGCGTCGGAGGAGGAGACGGCCCACGGGACGCGGGTGACGGCGAGCGTTCCCGACAGCACGAGAACGACCGGAAGAACGAGCGCGAATGTCTTGCCGAGACGGCGAGCTACCTGGTTCACGCATCGGATCGTAGCGACTGGTGATGATTTGGCGACATTTAGTCACCCTCCCGGGGGAGTGAAATCGCCGAGCGGGGCGTTCGGGTGTTGACGAACGGCCCTGAAAGGGCGGTTATGCGTACGTATGCGACCGGGGGGCGCCGGTGGGTGGTGCGGCCGAGTGGTGCGGCCGGGCGGTGCTGCCGGCACGCGAACGGCCGGGCGGTACGTGGTCTCCCACGTACCGCCCGGCCGTAGCGCTTACAGGCCTGCGATCAGTCGCTGAGGCGCTCGCCGGACGACGTGGCGAACACGTGCGTCTCACCGCCGCGCGGCACGACGTGCAGCACGGAGCCCTTCTCGGGGATCGAGCGGCCGCCGACGCGGATGACCACGTCCTTGTCCTCGCCGTCGACCTTGGCCGAGCCGTAGACGTAACCGTCCGCGCCCAGCTCCTCGACGACGTTCACGGTGACGGCCAGGCCCGCGGGGGCGTCCTTCGTCAGCGACTTGGCGTCGTCCTCACCGGTGACGATGTCGAAGTGCTCGGGACGGACACCGACGGTGACCGTCTTGTCGCCCTTGTCCGCGGCCGCCTGCACCGCGTCACGCTCGACGTTGACCAGCGCGTTGCCGAACTTCACGCCGCCGTCGACGATCGGGACCTCGATGAGGTTCATCGCCGGGGAGCCGATGAAGCCCGCCACGAACAGGTTGGCCGGCTTGTCGTACATGTTGCGCGGGCTGTCGACCTGCTGGAGCAGACCGTCCTTGAGCACCGCCACGCGGTCGCCCATCGTCATGGCCTCGACCTGGTCGTGGGTGACGTAGACGGTGGTGACGCCGAGCCGGCGCTGCAGGCTGGCGATCTGCGTACGGGTCTGCACACGGAGCTTCGCGTCGAGGTTCGACAGCGGCTCGTCCATGAGGAAGACCTGCGGCTCCCGGACGATCGCGCGGCCCATCGCGACACGCTGCCGCTGACCACCGGAGAGCGCCTTCGGCTTACGCGCCAGGTACTCGGTGAGGTCCAGGATCTTCGCGGCTTCCTCGACCCGCTTGCGGATCTCCGCCTTGTTGATGCCGGCGATCTTGAGCGCGAAGCCCATGTTGTCGGCGACCGTCATGTGCGGGTAGAGCGCGTAGTTCTGGAACACCATCGCGATGTCCCGGTCCTTCGGCGGCAGGTGCGTGACGTCCCGCTCACCGATCCGGATCGAACCGCCGTTGACGTCCTCGAGCCCCGCGAGCATCCGGAGCGAGGTCGACTTGCCGCAACCCGAAGGCCCGACCAGTACCAGGAACTCGCCGTCCCCGACCTCGATGTCGAGCCCGTCCACCGCGGGCTTGTCGCCACCCGGGTAGATCCGGGTCGCCTTGTCGAACGTGACTGTAGCCATGACTGTTACGCAGTCCCTTCACCGGCAGGAACGTGCCGGACGATCCGAGTAAAGGAAGCAGTTCTCTGGGTGCCGCTTCAGTGGTCCAGCCCGTATCCCACGGGCTCCCGGTGACGCTACCTGCACGTTCCCGGTTTTGTCACCAGCCCCTCGACCCCTTTTTCCCCGCCCACCCCCACCGCTGCCCGCTACACTGCTTCCTGCGCCTCCTTAGCTCAGTTGGCCAGAGCGACGCTCTTGTAAAGCGTAGGTCGTCGGTTCGAACCCGACAGGGGGCTCCGCCTGAACCCCAGCCCAGATAGCCTCTGAGCTGGGGTTTCCTCGTTCAGCGGACGCGGCGGCGCTGTCGTGCGCGGGCCGCTTTAGTGTCGGCGGTCTCAGTTCTGGTCTCAGTTGGGGCCACGGCCGGGGGCAGGAAGGTGTTGCCCATCCTGTCCATGGCGGCCTTGCTCAGGTGCGACCGACCCTTGACGTAGCGCCGGGTCTGGCTGATCTGGGTGTGCCGAAGGATCTCCATGATGGTCACGATGTCGACGCCCAGCTCGTTCAGGATCGTGCCGGCAGTGTGCCTGCTCCCGTCGTAGAGGCGGCGGTCGTCAATGCCCGCTTCGACAAGTATCTCCTTGAACTCTCCGTAGTCCTGGCGCGGATCCAGCGGGCGGCCGTCCGGCCGGGTGAACACCGCGTCGAGCCCCTGCCAGACCTCCCCCGCGGCTTCCTTTGCCGCGTCCTGCTGGAGCTTGTGCTCACGCAGGTAGGGGATGAATGGCGGCGGGATGGGCACCGCATTTCGACTCTTCTTCGTCTTGGGGCGAGTAAAGACCAACCCCCCTTCCTTGCGCTCCGGGCAGGTGCTCGCGTGTTTCCTGCACCCTTCCGGACAGGGCTTGGGGCAGCCCCGTGTGTAGCCCTTGTGCCTGGTACAGCCCGGCGGGCACGCGTCGAACCGGTGCCGCCGCTCACCGCAGGCGTGCGGGTCGATGCATCCGTGCCGCCACGTGAGCCGTTGAATCTGCCATTGCGGGTGGAACAGCTCGGCTTCGAGATCCACGTACGGCCACCGGAGACCGAGGCATTCCCCTTGCCGGAATCCCATGCCGACGCCGATCACCCAGCGGAGGAAGGTGGGCCGCCTGGCAGCTGCGGCGAGGAAGGCTTTCGCCTCTTCGATGGTGAAAGGGTTCGCCTCGGTCTCGTCAGTGGAAGGCGGGTCCACGAGGGTCGCAACGTTCTCCACGATCATCCGGCGGCGGTGCGCGATTTTCAGCGCGCGCGACAGGATGCGGTGCACCTTGAGCACGTGCGAGGGGGCGTGTCCGGCGTCGAGCATGGCCCGATACATATGCTCAAGGTGCTCGGGGGCGAGCTTGTCGATGCGGTGCTGGCCAACCCCGGGGATGATGTCGTTGCGGGTCTTGGACCAGTAGTCGTCCAGGGAACGGGGCTTGAGTTTCAGGCTGGCGATGTCGGTGAGGTAGGTCTCCATCCACGTCGCCACGGTCGGCTTGCGGCCTGCTTTCGGGGCGCGTCCGTTGTCGCGCAGGGTCTCCAGGTCCTTGACCTTGCGCTTAATTTCAGGTTCGGTCCTGGCCCTGCGGTGGCGCCGGTCGGGCCTGCCGTCGCTTTTGACTCCCATGGTGACGCGGCCGTGCCACCAGCCGTCGCTGCCGAGGTAGATGGACGACTCCATGTTGGGTTTGCGGGGGCTCATGGTTCCTCCACGCGAAGAGGCGGGCCAAACGTTCTCGGCCCGCCTCAGGTGCGCTGCGCTCAGTGGGATTGGTTGGTCAGGCTCGCGGCGAAGCGCTCAAGCTCGCTGTGGTGAATACGGCGGGAGCGACCGCACTTCACGAATCGCAGGGCGCCATCCGCCATCAGCTCATAGATGGTGGAGCGGCCCAACGAGAGCGCGGTGGCGGCTTCTTCGGGGCGGTAGAGGATGCGCGGAATGGGCGCGGTGGTGGTGCTCATGTAGGTGGCTCCTAGGTGAGCGGGATGCGGGGGTTCTGTCCGAGGTGCGGGTTTGTGCGTCACCGCGTCATCTGCGTCATTCGAGTCCCTGGCCTGCGGTTTTCGGTGACGCAGGGTCCGGGGGTGCGTCATCGGTGACGCAGGCTCTTCGTCATCGGTGACGCGGGTGACGCGGGTGACGCGGGGTGACGCAGCCGGGGCGCGTCTGCGTCACCGCTATTGCCGCTGGTCAGGGTGCGTTTTCCGGCTGTGGTGACGCAGGTGACGGAGCGTTCCTCTCTTTCGGACAAGAGAGAGGGGTCTGTCTGTTGTGGTGCTCGGCTTAGAACGTGAAGAAGGAGCCGCTTCGCGGCGCGTTCATCGCGGGCGGCGGCGCCGCCGAACAGCAAGAGGAGCACGTCGGGCGGGGTGCTCCTCTTGCTTGTGCCGGCGTTGGCGTCCCGTGGTTCAGAACGCCGGCTCCTGCTCGTGCGGACGTGGCGCCTCCGGGGGGCGGGTGACTTCGATGTAGCGGGCCGTTTTGGTGCGGCCCCAGTCGATGAGTACGCCGCGGGCTGCGAGGGTGGGTTGGAGGCGTTTGAGGCGGTCTGAGAGGACTTTGCCGGTGGTCGGCCATCCTTTGGGTAGAGGGCGGCAGTCCTCGCCGCTGTAGAGGCCGGTGAGGCAGTGCAGCCACTCTGCGGACGTCATCTGCTGCTGCGCCCCCGGATCGAGGCCGGCAGCGTGCTTGAGGACGGTCTGCGCGAGCAGGTCGCCTTCTATGACGTCGTCGTTGAGGTCGTCCAGGCAGGCCCGGTAGGCGCCCAGCGCTCCCAGACCCGTTGCCGCGTCGAGCTGGGCACACAGGTGCGCGAAGTCGGCCATGCGCAGGTCGGTGGGAATGTCCGCATCCGCCCCGCGCACCTGCACGGTCAAGTCCAGCAGCGAGCCGAGAACGACGGGGAGGACTTCCTCGAACTCCGCCCACAGTTCGGCTTCGGTGCGCCGGGTGCGGGGACGCTCCAAGCGCAGGGGCAGGAGGCGCTCGGCGAGGTCGGGACGGATCACGCCGACGTCAATACCGGTCAACAGAAGGGGGCGCCGGTAGCGGGCGCGGACCACGTCGCCGTCCGTGTACAGGGCGCGCTTGATGGTCTCGGCGCCGGTGACGATGCAGCACATGAGGTCGGACAGGTCCGGCGCCAGGTGGGAGAGGTTGTCCAGGGCGGTGACCCAACCGGCGGCCACGGCCGCAATCAGGTTCTCCTCATCCTTCGGCGCCCGCCGCAGGTCGCCGCTCATGCCCTCGATGATCCGCACGAGCATCCTGCCGCCGGTGGACTTCCCCGCGCCTTGAGGGCCGGTGAGGAACGGGGCGGGGACGGGAACGGATGGTCCCAAGCACCCGATCAGCCAGGCGATGGCAAGGCATTCGGTCTCGGCGTTGGCGAAGTTGCACAGCCGCAGCAGCAGGTCGATGCCCTTGCCGCCGGTGTCCTTGACCGGCAAGGGGAGTTCCCCGGTGAGTTGGGTACGGCGCCAGCACACCTCGCGCGGGTCCGGGGTGACGATGTCCCAGCCGGTGGGGTGGATTCGCACTGAGCGCCCGTCATCGCGGCCCAGGTCCAACCACGTTGCCCCGTCGAAGCCCGGCGCGACACGGATGTACACGGGCTGCACGTCCTGGCTCATCGCCAGGGCCTCGATTAGGTCCAGCGCCTCTTTGAGCGCGGTGCCGTTGAAGACGCCGTAGCCGTCGCGGAAGAGTCCGACCATGAGTTCCTGCCGGTGGCTGCCCGAAGTGCCCTGCGAGCGGATCGGCCGTGCCACGGGGTGCCGGTTCTTCTGCGCGTACACGGTCCCGTCCGCGGTGCGGAAGTACCGGAAGTGCTCTTGCGCGTAGCCGGCGATGACATCGCGCGCGGGGGTCTTGTCGTCTTCCGACACGGCTACAACCCCAACCGGGTGCGGGCGTTGGTCCACGCGTCGGTGCAGTGCCGCAGCGATTCGCCTTTGGCCTGCGCGGCGGTGAACAGCCGCGCGGTGTGGGCGTCGGTGAGGCAGCCGCACCGTCCGTGCGTGGACAGCACGGCCAGGAACGTGCCGTAGACGGTGGCATGGACCGCGGCGGACGCGTCGGTGATGCGCTGCTCCGCCATGGTGATGCCGCGGTCGAGGTAGGCGGGCTTGCGGTGCGGGCACTGCCCGCCGCCGGCCCCCGCGGGCACCGTGACGGCCGGGAGCGTCGGCCGGACCGGGGCGGGTTCCTTCACGGCCAGGACGCGCACGGCATCCGGCAGGGCGGCCATGGTGCCGTTGCCGGGACCCAGCCAACGGACGTAGGCCATGGTGGACTTGATGTCGATGCCGGGGCGGACCGCGTTGTGAGAGGTCATGGCGCCCCGGTACAGCCAGTGCTCGCCGCGGGTCGTGACCACGACCCGCGTGGCGGGCAGCGTCTCACGCGCCCAGTCCACGGCCGCCGTGTCGTCCAGGTCCACCACGGTCAGCCCCGAGGCGCCGGGGTGGTAGGCGACGCAGACGGCCTGCCGCCACGCGGCCGTCCACGGCGGGGAGGCCAAGACGGCAGGGTCGGTGGTGGCGGCGGCCCACCCGTGGCACACGCTCGGGCACCGGCACGGGCCTGCGCTCTTCATGTTCGGCCGGCCGCCGCACGCGCTACGGGTGCAGGCGTGGCAGTTGCCGAAGGGGATCTTCCCGCGACGCAACGGCAGTACGGGGATACGGGCCGCGGCGAGGCTCAGCGCGGTGCGCTGGTGGTGGGGATGCGTCATGCTGGAATCTCCAGTCCACTGTTGAGTTGTGCTGGACGAGGGCGGCCCCGGACTTTGTCGAGGCGGGGGCCGCCCTCGGTTGTGTCAGGCTCCGGACGGGGGCAGTGCGGAGATGACGACGGCGGTGGCGTCGTCGCGGTAGCCGGTTTCGTCGGTCTGTGCTGCGTTGACGATGGCGTTCGCCAGCGCTTGGGGGTCCGCGTCGTGGGCGCGGACCAGGCTGACCAAGGTGTCGTGCGGGATCTGGTCGTGTACGCCGTCGCTGGTCAAGATGACGACTTCCTCGGGGATGGTGACGCTGTAGACCGTGCCGACTGTGGCCTTCGACAGCGCGGTCTTGAGCCAGTTGTCGTGTTCGCGGGCGAGTTCCCAGGGGGCGCCGTTGCGGCGGAGCTGGGCGCCGACGGTGTGGTCGTCGGTGTAGCGGGTCAGAGTGACGCCGTCCCAGCCGTAGCCACGGCAGTCGCCGATCCAGGCGACAACGGTGTCGTCATCATCGGAGCGGCGTACAGCGGCAACGGCAACGGCGTTGGCCTCTTCGCCATCCTCACCGGGGTCGGTGACGAGTTGACCGGCGGTGAGAAGTCCGGCGAGGGGGCCGCGTTGCGCGCCGATCCGCGCGGCGACCTCGGCGAGAAGCGGCGCGGTATCGGAGGTGTGGGGGCCGTGGCCGATGCCGTCGACCACGGCGGCCCCGACCGTGCCGTCCGCGAGGACGTACACCTTGGCGGCATCGGCGTTGTCGAGGGCGGTCCCCTCGCGCGTGGCAAAACCAGTACGGATCATGCGAGTCCTTTCTAGAAGGGCGGTTCTTTGCTGTAGCCGCCGGGCGGAGTACGGCGCGGCAGAGGCAGCAGCAGCCAGCGACGGTCCTCGTTCCAGCAGTCGCACGGGAACCAGTCGGTGCCGGCGTACTCACCGGTCTCCGCGTCGCCGTAGTCGTGGGTGTGGCCGCCAGTGCCGCCGCACTCCGGGCAGCGAGAGTGGGGGGTGTCGGTGAGGACCAGGCCACGCCGTGGCCAGTCGGTGACCTTGACTCGTAGACGGGGCAGGGTGCGGAAGGCGCGACGGGCGCGCATCGCGCTCATTTGCTCCCCGTGGCGGGCAGTTCGGGCAGCCCGGCGGTAGTGAGTGCTGCGGGGTCGAAGCCGGGCAGGGCGGCGCGGGAAGTGAGCGCCGCGGCAAGGGCGGTGGCGTACTGCCCACCGGCCTGCGCAGCTTCCACGGCCGCACGGGCACGGATGACCTCGACGGTTTCGACGTGGCGTTGGGTCTCGCGGCGGTCGATGGTGGCCCGCTCGTACGTCACGGTGTCGCGGCGGTCGGTGCGCCAGTGCCGGACGGCGAGGATGTAGGACAGGACGGTGGCGACCGACCACAGCAGCAGCGGCAGGGGCAGGCTGTCGGTGTAGGCGGCGACTCCGGCGAAGGCCATGGTGCCGGCGGCGGTGAAGCCGATCGCGGCAGCGGTGCCGTCGCCGTTCTCTCCGGTGGCGAGCTTGCTGCCGGCGTAGGCGGCGCCCGCGGCGAGTACGCCCATCACGGCGGCATCCCCGATGGAGTGCTCAGCGCCGTTGGCGTTCCACAGCCGCGCCAGGATGAGCACGGTGGACGTGGCCAGCACCGGCGCAGCCTTGGGTGCGGCGTCGGCGAGCCAGTGCCGGTGCACCAGCGGCGCGGCGATGCCGGGCGGGGTGTAGGGCTGGTTCATGGGGGGCGGTTCTCCCTTCCGGTCAGTTGCGCAGTTGCGCGATGGACTGCGCGACGCTGGTCATGACCTGGTCGATGGGACCGGCGGCGCCGGTGGCCGCGGCGTAGAAGCCGAACAGGAACACCACCAGCGCGGCGCCGAACGAGGTGGACTTCGCGCGGATCGCGAAGGCGGACGCGGCGCCGAAGAGCAGCACGGCGGAGACGGACAGGATCACGGGCGGTCTCCCTGCCGGGCGAAGGGGCGGGCGGGCGCGGCGACCTGCTCGGTGGTGCCGCGGTCGTAGGTGCGGCACCACACGTTGTAGAGGTGGCGGCCGGTGCGTATGCGTTTGCCGGTGGCCTTGCAGCGGCGGCAGTCCTTGCCGCGCTTGGCACGGCCCTTGCGGTCGGTCTTCATCGCGAAGCCCCAGCCGCGGCACTTGCGGCAGTTGCCGAACGGCGAGACCGCACACACAGCGGCGTAACCAAGCGTGACGATGAGGATGAGCAGGCTAGCGGCGAGTACGAGGGTCATGAGGCGCCCTTCCAGGACTGACGGGGTGTTTTCGCAGGTGGGCCGCTAGAGGCTAGGTCCCTGTTCAGCGGCCGGATGGGGGTCTAGAGGTGCCGCTAGACCTAGCGGGGTGTGCCGCTAGGTCTAGCGGCGGACTGCGCTAGCCCGCGTCCCGGTTTCCGTCACGCTCCGCAATCACGGTGAGGATACGGGAGCGGTCGATGCCCTTGCGGTTGGCGCCCTTGCCCGCCTCGGTTCGGCCCCACACCTGCACCGTGGTCACACCGAACGGCTTGAGGGCGGCGGCGAGACCTTCGGGGTCCCAGCCGCCGTAGACCTCCGGGCGCAGCTCGGCGAGCCGGACCACCACGGTCTCGGACCACACCTTGGGCTCTTCGGCCGGCACCACGGCGAGGATGTCGCGCAGCAGGTCGTACCCGGCGGACTCGGCCACGTCGAAGGACTCGCCCAGGGCGTGCCCGGACAGCGTCCCGGCGGCTTCACGCAGCTTGCGGGCGCGCAGGCCGATCGTCTCCGCGGTCGGTGCGTCGATGTACGCGGACGACACGATCCGGGCGTCGGCGCCTTCACCCACGAAGTAGTGGATGCCCTTGTCCTTCCAGGAGAACATCGTGGCCCGGATGCCCCGCTTGTAGCTGGAGGTGCCCAGCACCATGTCGTTCTCCAGCTGCCCCATGACCTTGAGGCAGAACCGGGCGGACGCGTTCGCGGAGATCCCGGTGGGCAGGGCCTTGGCGTCCGGTCGCTGCGTGGCCAGCAGCAGCACGATGCCGGTGGCCGGACCGCGTTTGACCAGGTCGGTGCAGATCTCTTCGAACTCCGCCCCGTGCTTGGGGTGCTCGAACCACACCTGGCACTCATCCACCCCGATCACGATCGGGTGCAGACCCAGCCCCGGCTTGTTCGCCAGCTCGCTGGTCACCTTGGACTCCGGGCAGATGTCCCGCGGCAGGGAACGGATCATCTTCGCCCGGCGCCGCAGCTCCGCCCGCACCTCGCGCAGGTCGGCAAGGGCGTACTCGATGTCCTCGTCATCGTCCCCGGCGCGGTGCCGGTGGCTCACGCGCTCGCCGACCGGGTCGAGGTCGCCGGTGCCCTTGAGGTCGTAGGTGTGCAGCTCAGCCCGGACGTCGAGTGCGGCGATGAGCAGCAGCAGGCGCAGCAGGAACGTCTTGCCCATCCGCGGGATGGCACCGATGACGGCCGCGATGTACATGAGCGTGATGTCCACCCAGCGTCCGCGCTGGTCGGTGCCGAACGCCACCGGGCGGAACAGGTCCACCGCGCCGGCCTTGAGCAGCGGCCACGCGGGCTTCTTCGCGGTGGACATGTCCTGATCACCGACCCACAGCACCAACCGGCCGGTGTGCTCTTCTGGCGTGGCCTCAGGCCACACGCACCCGAGCGGGCGCCGCAGCCCCGACGCGAGCCGGTCGCGCCGCTCGATCACGTCCGTGACGGTCACGCCGTAGGGCAGGTCGCCTTCGGCACGCCAGCCGGGGCCGTCGCGGGTGATCGGGGCGGTGAAGGTGAAGCCGTCACGGCCCTTGCCCTGCGCCTGGTTGATCGCCGGGATACCCAGCGAGCCCAGGGCGCGCAGCACGATGTCGCTGGTGAGCTTCTGCGCCTTGGGCAGTTCCACCGCCCGACTCACGACCGGGGCGTCGGCCCGACCGCCGGCCGACCCCATGGCCAGAACGACCGTGGTTGCCGACACGGCCAGCAGCCATCCCGGGGCGAGCACGTACATGGCCAGCGCCGACCCCAGGCCGATGAACGCGGCGAGCGCGAGTACGAGGGTGCGCAGTCGCACCCTGCCGTCACGCTGCCTCGACAGCTTGAGGTACTCGCCCGCGTCCTCGCGGCGGACCGCGGCGAGTCGGACCGGCTCACCCTCACGGTCGGCCATCCACCGCAGCGACCCGCCCACGAACCGGGCCGCACCGCGCGGCGACTGCAACGCCAACCGGCCGGCGTAGTACGGGGACCGCAGCCCGTGGTACGCGACCAGGTGCGCGTAATGCCCGGCAGCCCAGCGGGCGGCCGTACGGAACTCGGTAGCCGAGCGCAGCCACGGCGGGAGGGTCTCCCGACGCCGGGCACCCATCAGCCGACCCAGATAACCCGGACCGGCAACCGCCGGACCGTCGACCATCACCGCGGCGGTCGGGTCGCCCGCCCCGAACACACCCGCGTCGCCCGACGCGTCGAGTGCGGCGGCGGTGCTGGGATCGGCCGACGCGTCGCCCGATCCGGTGGTGTCGGAGTCGGGCACGGCCGTGCCCGACGCGTCGGCCGACTCACGGGCTGTACGGGCCTTGCCCAGGTCCACCACCTCACCGCCGAAGTCGGCGACCAAGTCGGCTTCCAACTGGTTGAAGAGTTCGTTCTCTTCCTCGTGGTTCACTTCGAAGGTTCCTTCCAGGGATGGAGGGTGCAAAGGGGTCCGGCCGCCTGCCGTGGAAAGTGAGCGGCCGGACCCTGTTAAGACGAGTGCAGTTCAGCAGTCGCCGAAGCCCGCGGCGATACCGCGGCGGTATACCGCCGCGGTATCGCCGTGCAGGTCAGCGGCGTTCAGGCGGCGCGCTGTTCGTCGGGGTAGGCGCAGGGCACGCAACTGCCGAGCGTCGGCGGGATGACGTATCCGGCGTCCCGCCGGCAGACCGGGCAGGTGCGGCGGGCGAGCATCGCCGCGGCGTGCGCGGCCCACTTGCCCGGCGTCATCGGCCGGACCGGCTTCGCGAGGTCGACGCGGTAGAGGTAGGCGACCGCGTAGCCGGACTTGCGGCGCCGGGAACGGCGCATGATCTGAGCGGCGACCGGCTGACCGCCGGGCCGTAGCCCCTTCGCCCGCAACTGCCGGCGGGTCGCCATGCCGTCCGGTGCCAGCTTCCACGGGAACGTGGGCGTCCCCCAGGTGGCGCCGGTCGGGTCGTAGCACTGGCCGAACGTCGGGGACATCACGCCACACCCGCACGGGCGGTGCCGGGCCGTCCGGACCGGCGACCGGCGAGCGTGGCGAACAGAGCACCAAGACCGGCCCGGCGGACACCGGCGCGGGCACGCTTGGCCCCATACATGGCCTCATCTGCCCGCCGCAGCAACTCCGGCAGTCCCTCGCTGGGGAAGTCTGCGGCGCGGACCCAGCCGAGAGAAACCGTGGTGTGCACCGCCGGGTCAAGACCGGTAGCAGGGCGGGCGAGCACACCACCGAGAACGGCGAGCATGTCGCCGACCGTGCCGTGATGGTCGATGAGCACCGCGGCGAACTCGTCACCGCCCAGCCGCCCGGCAACACCGTGCGGACCGGTGTAGTGGGCGAGCCGGTCCGCGGTCGCCTTCAACAGCGCATCCCCCGCGGCGTGCCCGTGAGTGTCGTTGACCTGCTTGAACCGGTCCACATCGGCGAGCACCACCACCGCGGCCGGGTTGCGCAACAGGGCGGTGGCCCGGCGGGTGAAGCCGTCCCTCGTCCACAGCCCCGTCAGCGGGTCACGGCGAGCCGTGTTCAACCGGCGCCGGAACCAGATCAGGTGGGCCGACCAGCCCGCGGCCAGCGGTATGCCGGCCGCGCAAGCGGCTAACAGGGTGCTCATGCTGCCACCACCTGCGGCCCGTTATCGCCGGTCGTGCGGTCCGCGCGCAGGGTGTCGCGAACGGTCCGGGAGTGGGCGGCGCCGCAACTCACGGCCTGCCGGATACGCTCCGCAGTCAGGTGCTCGAACGGCCACCCAGCGGTAACCGCACGGGCCTCGGCCAGCACGTCATCGACCGTGCGGCGGCCCGGACGGGGCCTGGCCGCGGGCTTCGGGTCGCGCTTGCGCGGCGCGGGCTTGGTATCGGTCGGCGCCGGGCCGGCCGTGGCGCTGTCCGACGCCGGTGCCGGGTCCGGCTCGACGGTGGCGGGGGTGAGTTCCCCGAGCTTGAGCAGCACCCGGGTACGGCGGTCGGTCTTGGTCCGCCACCGGCGGCCGTGTTCCGCCCGGAGGTCGGCGCGGGCGAGCTGCCGTTCCCGCTCCCGGGCGAGCGCGTCACCGTAGGAGGTGATCTCCCACAGCGTCATCCGCCGCCACAACGTGAACGTGCTCACCGGGGCGAGCAGCCAGCGGGACCGGCGGATCTTCTCCATCCGCCGGCCGGTCACCGCACCGATCCGTGCCGCGTAGACGTGGGCGGCGACCTCGGAGAGCACCACCCACAGCAGCGGCATCGTGCCGTGCGCGACCTTCGCCGACACCGAGGTGCCCGCGGCGATGTTCAGCCAGCACGTCACCCCCGTGAGCAGCCAGGGCACGAACCGCACCCAGGCAAGCGCCATGTCCATCCGGATCAACAGCAGATTCACCACGGTGAACACCGGAATAGCCAGGTCGATCGCCAGCGGCAGCATCCCCGGCGTCGTGAACCCCCACCGGGCAGCAGCGGCAGACACCGTGTCGAACGACATAGCGAGCCCCACACCGCCCACACCCACACCCAGCACCGTCGCCGCAACCAGCAGCACCCGGTCAACACGCGACAGCGGCGGCAACTCCGGCCGCACGATCTCCGGGGCGCTCATGCCGCACCCCCCACAGCCGCAGCGACGGGAACGGTCAGCAGAGGCGCGAAGCCACACAGCTTGATCTCAGCACCGGCGAACGAGCCGAAGACCGTCAAGTCCATGCTCGCGGTGAGCGTGCCGTAATCCACGGCAGCGGCCGGGATGCCCAGTGCGGTTCGCCACTGCTCGAAGTGCGTCAGGCTGTCGTGCACGGAGATCTGCACCCGGTCCGGGTACACATCGTTGATGTCGAAGCACGCCGCGGGCAGGTGCCCGAACGCAGCCGTGATCTGCGCGAGCGCTCCCAGCGCCACGCCCTGACCGGCAACGGTGGTCGCCTCAATCATGCCGCCGCCCCCTTCCGACGCGGCCGGCGGCCCTTGAGCTGCGGCAGGGGAACAACGTTGAACAGCTCCGGCGCGTGCGCCTCGATCGCCTCAACGGCGACCCGGCTCACCCGGTCCGGCATGGTGGGGTCATCCGCGAGGATGTCGGCCGCCGCGGCGAGCCGGGCGGCGCGCTCCTCTTCGGTCTCGCCCTCGACACCCAGCCACAGATCCAGCGGGGTACCGAGCGCGAGTTCGACAAACTCGGTGGCCGTGACAGCCACATGACCAGCGACGATACTTCTCATGGGTCGTGCGCTCCTTAGACGGTGGGAACGGCCCAACCAGCACCCCCGGAGCTGGAACTCCGGGGGTGCGCGCCGTTCATGGTGGGAGTGCCCCGGACCCGATTCGATCGGGCGCCGTCACGGCAGTGCCGGGGCTTTGTGCAGGTGGTCAGAGCAGCGCGGCAGTCGCGGCAACGAGCCGGTCGCAGGCGGCGATGGCCGCATCCCGGCCGCCGTCCAGGGCCGCAGTGTCCGGCGCCTTCCTCAGCGCGTACGTCGCATCGGCCGCGGCCTGCGCCAGCGGCGCCAACTCCGGCGCGAGGACGACCACCCGGGTCAGCGGGCCGGTGATCGCAGAACGGGTGACATGGCTCTCGCCGCGCGCCGCCGCATACTCAGCCGACGAACTGCCCCGCAGCCGGACGTCTTCGCGAACCCACATCGCCCGGCGGTGATCCGCCAACGCGGACACCAGATCAGTCACCGCAGCAAGACGCTCACGTGCCCGGTCAGCCAACCGGGCTTCGGCCCGCTCCACACGCGCGCCTCGCTGCTGCAAGACATACGCCAGAGCCGAGCCAGCAAGAGTGCCCAGGATGGCTAAGACAGTGCTCCACATGCGTACTACCTCCAAGAGAAACGACCACGAGCAGCCACGGCCCGTGACCTCTGCTTTTGCACGGCAGAGGTCAGGGACTGTGGTCACTGGTGCAAGGGCTTCACCGGCCGGCCGTTGCCACGGCGTGCCGGTCCCGAACCCTCCTCGGGTGCGCCATCTCTCTGCCTGACACAAGAGCAGGGCAGCTCACGTCCGGTGGCACCCGCGAACGGGCGTTTCCCCAGAGCCGACGTGCGGTGCGTACCGGGCCGACGCCCGGTACCGCTGCCAACGAACCTCACCCGGTCGTCACGGGAACGGGACTCTCACCCGTCACAAGCTCACTGTTCAGTTCTCAAGATCCAGGCGCTTCCTTAGGACCCCTGTCACCGGACCCTCTGGGCGCTGGTTCGCGGGTTTGTGGGCAAACCCTCGAACTGACCATGACGGTAGACGCTCCAGCCGGACGGCGCAAGACGTTTGCCCACAAACCCTCGAACTGCGATCCTGGAGCCATGGAACCCCAGCCCACGGCCGTATCGCCGCCGATCCACCTCCGCATCGCCGACGACCTGCGCATGCAGATCGAGCGGGGAGACCTCGCTCCAGGGGCCTCACTTCCTACGCTCGCCGACATCTGCGAGCGCTACTCGTGCTCCATGAACTCAGCCCGATCGGCCATCACATTGCTCAAAGCGCAGGGGCTGATCACGGCAGGACGAGGAAGAGCGCCGGTCGTCCGCATCCCGCCGGGCAAAGTGGTGAGGTCTTCCGAGCGGCACCAGGCCGAGAAGGATCTAGCACGCCGACCGGCGAGCGAGCGGGCCGGTATAGGAGAAGCCGAAACAAACCTCAACATGTCAATCGTCGATCAGGTCTTCGACTCGACCTATGACACGATTACCGCTGGCTCGCAGCTTGCCGAAGTATTCGGAATTGCGACATCGGATTTGCTGCTGCGGCGCCGCTACATCTCAAAGGACACTCGGACAGATCGGCTGTTGTCGTTCAGTACGTCGTACATGCCAGTGTCGCTCGTCAGCTCCAACCCTGACCTGATGGATGAGACTAAGGAGCCGTGGCCAGGCGGCACACAGCATCAGCTTTCGACGGTCGGCGTGGAGATCATGTGCATGGTCGACCAGGTGACGGGCAGGATGCCCACCACAGTGGAGGCGCAACAGTGGGGACTTCCGGATGGCGTTCCGTTGCTCCTGTGTCGCCGGATCTCACTAGACGCCAACAACCGAACGGTCGAAGTATCCGACGCTGAGTATCCTGCCGACAGAACCGAACTCAGATTCATTACTCCGCTGAAGCCCTGGCGAAAAAAGGCGAGCACCAAGTCGTAAAGCGTTCCAAGTGAGAGCTGAAAGGAACACCGTGGCAAGGGAACTAATCCAGGTAGACCAAGAATTCCTTATGCGCGCGATCGAATTGTCGCGCCGTTCCTTGGAAGACGAGGGGAAGACTCCGTTTGGTGCCATCGTTGTGGTTCGGGGCGAGATCGTGAGTGAAGGAACTAGCAGTGTCGTGGAGTTGTCCGACCCAACAGCGCATGCCGAAGTGATGGCCCTTCGCGGCGCGGGGCGAAAGCTTGGACGCCACTTGCTTGAGGACGGCGTCATGTATGCGAGCAGCGAGCCGTGCCCCATGTGCCTGGTTGCCTGCTACTGGGCTCGCTTGCCGCGCATCGTGTTCGGCGCCACAAGCCACGATGTTGCTGTAAACGGCTTCGAGGACTTGCAGCTCTATCGCGAGCTGACATACCCAGCCGAGAGCCGTTCGCTTCGAGAGGACGTGGCTGGCGGGAGCATCAGGGAACAGGCTGTCGAAGTGCTCCAGTCCTGGTCTGAGGCGTTGCCGGTACCGGTAGTCCCTAAGCTCTAGGTACAGGCCGGCGGCGATGGGCTCAAGGTGGGATGTCACAGTACGTCGATCTAGCAAGGCTCTGCCAACGCCGTGGCGGTCCCCGCAATATCGGGGACGCCGTAGGCGGTTGCCTAAATTACGTCATCAAACGAGGAAACCGACCGGTCAGCGCTAAAAGAGCGAACTTTCATCGTTGCGCCCTTGCCCGGAGTATCGTCAAGGGTTCCAGTAACTACAACTGGCCGCCGCTCTCCGTGATAAAGAGCAGCGCGGCGATAGGTTTGCAAGTCGAGTGTGAACGACACCATTCGACTTTTGCCGTGAATCGCGGTCTCCATGTGCACGGTTCCCTTATCTTCGTTTTTCGATAGGGAAAGTCTGCGAATTACGCCAAAGACGACCTGTTCCGTCGGCGTCTTCGATTTCTTCAGCTTCGACTTTACTTCATCGACCGCCAAGACCGATTCGTTGGTGAACTCCACGTGATCCCGTAGGTCAACTGGCACTGGAGCAGCAGGCGCCCACTTGAAGGAAACATCGAAAGTGGATACCCCCTGCTTGATGACGCCTAGAACGGCACTGCAAAGTTCGCTAGAGACGCCCTCATCGACCGAGCTAATGATGTCGTCAGTGGAGGGCAGTCGATCTCGCACTGTTGTCATCTCAGCTAGCGTCTCAAGTGCGCGCGACAGGGTAGTAAGAACCCGTCGATCAAATCTCTGATCATCGGACTGTATGTCGAGTCTTGGCTCATCGCGCCTGTACTCAATCGCGGCACCAAAGCGAGCGTTGCTGATGATAGGCACAACATACGAGCCTGGTCGTGTTTGCCCAAGGCGCAATCGTCGCGCGTGATCATGAGCAGCATGTGGGATGGATCGGCCGTAGTATCCCTTACGGTTTATCGTCGCGGCAGCGGCTGACACCATCAATCTGTTGGCAGAGTTGAAGAGATTTATTCCCGCACCCAGAGGAATTGTTCCGTCCGCGATCTCGTCGCCTTGCGCCCTTAGGTCAGTCACGTCAAGGAACTGCCTGAGGATCTCTTGTTCAATCTCACTGGCATTCCGATTTTCCGTCTGCGCAAGTTCGCGAGTCAGCACTTGAACTGTCCGGTTAAAATCTGGGGCTGTTTCAACCTTTGGCACCATGACTGTGACGTTCTCGTCAAGCAGATACTGCCAGATCTCTGCGAAATCTCCGGCTAGTGAGCGTCGCCAACCCGAGCGGGCGAGGTAACTGACTACCTCGGGGAATCCGAAGTCGGAGTGAATCATTTGAAATCTCCCTCCGGCGCGTTCGGAAAGAGCCTCTTGAACGCGTAATCGAACATCTCGTCAATGCCGAGGGAATCGATGCGCTGCGATTTTGGCAAGTGGAGCGTTTTGCTATCGACATTCCCGGGGTTCGGTAGGTCTTGGACGCGTGCCCAGTATCCCGAGCACCTCATCAGGAGATCCTGTTGACTGTGAACGAGCCAGTCGTCAAGATCTCGCTCAACGACCACCAACCCGAGAAACCCCGCCGAACTCCGGTATGGGTCACGGAGCTTGTTATAGGTAGGCGCATCGAGCGAGAAGGAGTAGGTCTGCCCGTCGCTAAGCAAGGTTGCGGCATGCGTGCATTTCATCTGAAGGTCCACGGTGATGTGGTTTCGCTTCAGAGTGACGTCAACGCCATCCTTGTCGACGTTCCAGGCTGCAATGGTGCACCCGGCGTGGGTGGCCACAGCGGAAACGTAAGCAAGGCTGATCTGCTCTTGTTGCCATGTCTCCGGGTCCCCCACGCGCACTCCCTGACTGCGACTATGGGGACCATAGCGTGCGCCCTGCCGGCAATGCGAACGGATCATGTGGTTTCGGCGAACCGTACGCGCACAACCTGCTACATGATGGTCGATAAGCGACATATTCACCTACCTCCGCATAGCATCCTATTGGAACATCTCGGGCAGCACTTATGCGTTATCCTCGCACGCCCGTACGACAGTCGCAGTGGTGTAGGCCACTTCGGGTGAACCGCCAGGTCGGAGGATGCCTTGCTAACGGTGCCAGGGACCTCCGGGTATCGGTATGAGTTCCAGCCCATACCCTGTTCCATGCGCTCTTGGGGGTACCTTGCCTCGCCCGGCGGAGGAGTTTGCCCGATGTGGGGAAACTGGCATCTAGGGATGTTCAGCGGGTAGCCGGCTCGTCGGCATCACCCTCGACAACCGCTCCCAGCTCCCGGCGGTGAGTCTCCGAGTGTCGAGCGGGTCTCCCGGTCTCAGTCATGGTCTCGGTTGGCTAGTTGTCCGCCCCGTTCCCCTGTCGTCCACCCTGTGCCGCACGACTGCGTGACCTGCGGCTACGGATGTCTGTGGACTATCGCGGAGCAAGATCGGACAACTTGTAAAGCGTAGGTCGTCG
The DNA here is from genome assembly GCF_036227245.1 of Streptomyces sp. NBC_01477. GTDB lineage: Bacteria > Actinomycetota > Actinomycetes > Streptomycetales > Streptomycetaceae > Actinacidiphila. The sequence goes on along the minus strand of NZ_CP109445.1, from coordinate 3,869,519 downwards.
GTTCGAACCCGACAGGGGGCTCTTTTTCTTGCCTGGTGAGGGCACTCCTCCCCGCCCCCGGGCGGCGGGCCGGGGCGCCCGGCACACGTTCAGCGCACATCGCGCCGGCTCGCGCGGCGCGGGGACGGCTGGCCGAGACAGGGAAGCCGGGCTCCCTCGTCGGTTATAGGAGTGCTGCTTCGCGGCGCTCAAGCCAGGTGAGGTACCAGGTGCGGAAGGTGTGGGGGTTTCGTTCAGCGTCGACGTACGGTCGGAAGGGCGGGTTCGGTCCGTCGTCCCGGTGGCGGAGTTCCCCGCGGTGCGGGCCGACGAGGATGAGCCAGCCGGTCATCGCGCATCCGTTGTCACTGATGAGGATCGCGCCTCGACCGCGGTCCAAGAAAAAGACGTTGTCGCCTTCGTCGCCGAAGGCCCGGCGGTAGTCGTCGAGGTAGTCGTCCTCCGCGTCTCGGGTCGTGGGTTCGAAGCCGGCGGCGCGAAGTGTCGCTATCTGCCGGTCGGGCCAGTCCTGGGTCTCGACGAACGGTCCGGTGGGGTCCAGCAGCCAGGGACGCTCCTCGTCGTCGTCCCAGACCCACCCCCATCGCCCGTCGATCCGGCGTAGCGAGGTGAGGTGGAGTGCCGGTCCAGGGCCGCCTGCGCCGACCTCTGCCAGAAACGTGCGGTACTCGTCGGGAAGCCCGACGCCGAGGTGTGCTTCGACCTCGGCGATCTCAGCGAGGGTCAGGACCGGCTCGAAGAGCTCGTACCCGAGCGGTCCGAAGCCGCGAACCCGATTCTCGGCCTCCGCCACTGCGATGACCCGTTCCCTGACTCCCGACCAGCCCACCTGCATGCTCACGATCCTCCGTCAACGGCGAGAGGATGACGGTACTTCCTGCCGCTGACATCACGTGTGGTCTTCTGGGCTGCGCGTGAGGTCTCGCGTCCCTGCTGCTCCGTGTCCAAATGTGGGGGGTGACGTTCCAGGTAATACGGCCAGCGCCCGCTTCCCGCCAGCGACGTGGGCGCGGGCGCCGACGGTTGTCTCAGGAGCTCATCGACCTTGCCTCTGCGAGCTTCGCTTTCGACGCCTCGCGCTCTGCCTCGACGGTCCCGTACTTCGCCTTGGCGAGGAGTATGGCCCGGCGCTCGTCCAGCTTGTCGGAGACCTCGTCTAGACGGTCGGGGAAGAGGTGGCCGTAGACGTCGAGGGTCAGGGTCGCGGACTTGTGGCCGAGCATGATCTGGATGACGTCCACGTCGGCGCCGCTCGCGATGGCGAGTGAGGCGGCGGTGTGCCGCAGCTTGTGCGGGGTCAGGTGGAGGTGGTCGAGTCCGGCCGCGCGGACCGCCGGGTCGAAGAAGCGGCTGCGGAAGTTGCTGATCCGCAAGGGGCCGTCTTGGGGCGCGGTGAAGAGGAGCTGGTCCGGCGTGCGGCCCACCATGTGGGCGGTCAGTTCGTCGAGGAGGAATCGGGGGAGCGGTGTCCTGTCTCGGATAAGTCCGGGCGTGGCAGGTCCCTGAACTGCAGTGCCCGGACTCGGCTGAGACGTTGAGAGCCGATGCGTCTCACTCAAGCCCGGGCATGTCTCGGAATCGTCCTGGTGCGCATGCAGGCGGCCGGAGGGGCGATCGTAGACTCGCGCGCCATGGAAGAGATCTTCAGGCTTGGAGAGATCAGCTGCCCATCGGGGGTTCTGGTCATCGTTGACGGCGGTCATCTGGGGTTGTGGAGCGGTGAGCGGTCGCCGGCGGAGATCGATCCTGCTCTGCTTGGCGTTGACGACCCGGTGATGGCTGCCGAAGTGCTCAACTCGGTCGACTTTGCCGTGGTCGGCCCGGATGCCTCGGCAGCGGCCCGCGGCTTCGACCGGCAGCCAGGTGCCATGCTCCACGACATCCCTGCCTCCCGGGCAGCGGAGCTTGGGGCGATGTTCGAAGAGCACTGCCGGGCTGCTGGCCTGGACGCCCGTCTGGAGGCCGTGCCGGGCCGCGAACCGCATGCCCAACGCGTGCGCCGGACTGCCACTGAAGGCGGTGGCAGTTTCCTGATGTTTGGGGTGCCCGTCGTCGCAGTGGGAGGGATGCCCCGTGACCGTCATCTGCCAGTGTTGGCTTCGCGGCTCGACTTCGGTGACGGTATCGGGCCGCGCTGGTCAGAGATGTCGGTTCGGATGAGCGATGCCCCAGCGGAGTCATCCGTGCTGCTAGGTAACATCGGCGTCGACTGGGCCCGGGTGCTCTTCGGCGATGCCGATGCTTTGAATGCCTGGCAGCACGACGAGCCTGTGGACGGCTTGGCCGACGTCGCGTTCTGGGGTGCTGCCGCAGAGGAAGCAGCCGCGATGTTCGCAGCACCGGAGCTGGGCGAATCCGGTGAGGACGGTGTCCGCGGGTGGACTGGGCTGGCGGTGGCGGAGGCGATGGAGAAAGCTCGCGCTGTGCAGAGCTGGAAGGAGGAGACCGGGCGCCGCATGGTGGTGGACTTCCGGCCCCACTCCCATCACTGGCAGGTCATGCGACAGATTCGCGCCTCTGAAGTCGAGGTCGGAACTGTGGATGTCGGCGACGCCCGAATGCTCTGCGCGATGACGAGCTGGGGCGACGGCTACTTTCCTGTGTCGGCTGACCTGGATGGGGCGGGCGCTGTGGTCGCGGTGCGGGTGAGCTTCTCCGACGCGACTGCGTAGCCGTTCAGCTTCCGTGGCGTCCTGTCTCAGATGAGTCCGGGTAGTGCAGGTTTCTCACCTGGGGTGCCCGGACTTGGTTGGTATGTTTGGGTCTGAGTTGTTCGGACGAGTCCGGGTATTTCGGTATGGGCATATGCCGGCAGGGCGCCTTCGCGCTCCTCGACGAGGCCCGCAGGAGTTTGCCGGACGGGTTCAAGGCCGAGATCTCGGGCGACATCGTCGTCATGATGGTCGGCCCCTCCGGCATCCGTCAGCGCAATCTCCTGGTGGTCAGGCGCCAGTTCGACGCGCACAGCCCGAGTGACCTGGTGCCGAGCGAGAACACGGACCTCGTCACCCCAGGGCTGGGCAAGAGCCGCAACCCCGCCCTGACGTACCTGCCGGCCGCCGTCCTGGAGACCACGGACAACCAGGTCCCCGCGGAGACCGCGGCCATCGCTGTCGAGCTGGTCTCGCCGTCGAACCCTGAGAACGACTGGGTGGGCAAGGTCAGGGACTACCCGGTGATGGGAATCCCGCTGTATCTCGTGGTGGACGCCAGGCTGAAGACCGTCACGCTCTTCAGCCTCCCCGACGGCCGCAAGTACCATCGCCGCGAGGACGCCGACTTCGGTGAGAGCCTCCACATCCCCCAACCGTTCGGCTTCGAGCTGGACACCGCGACGCTGCTGCCGTACGCCTGAGCGCACGCCTGTCCAGCACGGATGCGGCACAGCTGGGCGTGGAGACCTCAGGGGAACCACTGGCATATGGCGAGCGCGGTTTGTGCTGCTCAGCGGCATATCGGCGGCATCTCCGCAGGTCAGCGAGCCGCCCCGAGGGATCTTGTCAAGCGTAGGTCGTCGGTTCGACTCCCCGGCGTGAGGTGTCGGGCCGGGAGTGCCCCGCGCACATTGCCTTCGGTTCGCGGCTGCGGAGAGACGCGGTGCCCCCTGGGCGTCGGCAGGTGGGTAGGACCCCGACATGGCGTAGGCGGCTCGTCCACCGGCCACGTACCCGGCTGGCCGGCGGGGTCAGGCTCCTTCGACGGTCTCCAGGAGGCGCAGGACGCGGGCGGTGTCGGTCAGGTCGGGGAGGACGACCGGGGCGCCGGCCGCGGTGAGGGCGGCGGGGGAGTCGGTGCCTGTGGAGACGGCGATGATGTGGGATCCGGAGGCCAGGGCGGCGGCCACGTCCTGGGGGGTGTCGCCCAGGAGGACGACGGGGGTGGTGGCGGGGAGGCCGCGGGTGCGGTGGACGCGGTCGCGGGCGACGGCCACGAGGTCGGGACGGGCCTCGGCGTCGGCGCCGTACGCCCCGACCGCGAGGTCCAGCAGGGGGTCCAGGCCGAAGGCCGCCAGTTTGAGGCGGGCGTTGGCGGCGATGTTGCCCGTCAGGACGGAGGACACCCAACCGGGCCGTACGGACGCCGCCTTGAGGGCCTCCCGGGCCCCGGGCAATGCGGCGCCCCGCGTCCGCAGAGTGGCGAGCCGGTCCTGGCCGGCCCGGGACAGGGCGGCTTCGACCCGCGGCCACTCCGGTTCGGCCGCGCCGTTCCGCGCGAACATGTCCCGCATGACCAGGCGGTCGGTACGGCCCTGCGTGACCGGCGGCTCCAGCGGACGGCGTCCCGTCACCGTCTCGTACGCCGCCGCGTAGATCTCCTTGCTCACCCCGCCGTTGTCGATGAGCGTGCGGTCGATGTCCCACAGGACGATCAGCGCCATACGGGCAGCGTAGGCCCGGGCCGCCGCGGCGCCGTCACAGGTCGGTGTGCGGCACCGCCGCCGCCAACTGTGCCGCCGGCGGCAGGGGCGCGTGCTGCGGGGACGTCCGGAACGCCTGGATCGCGAGCGCGGCGAAGCGGCGGGAGGCCGTGACCCGCGCGGCCGGCGAGGTGGCGTGGATACCGCTGTTGGCCATCAGCACCAGGATCAGGTCGTCCAGGACGAAGTCGGGGCGCAGGCGGCCCGCGGCTTTGGCGCGGCCGGCCAGTTCGGCGACCGAGGCCAGGGTGTGTTCGCGGCCCGCGGCGAAGTCCATCGCGTGGGGGAAGGCCGACATGAAGGCCGCGGTGAAGCCCCGGCTGCGGGCGTGCAGCTCGCAGACCTTCTCGATCACCAGGCAGAAGCCGTGCCACGGGTCCGGGTCGGCGAGCCCCTCCTCGACGATGGTGTGGCACGCGGACAGCTGGTCCGCGAAGGCCTCCGTGGCCAGCAGCTCCTTCGTCGGGAAGCGGCGGTACAAGGTGGCGGGGCCGACCCCGGCGCGCCGGGCGATCTCCCGCATCGGCACGTTCAGGCCTTCGGCGGCGAAGACCTCGCGGGCCGCGTCGAGGATGCGCTCGCGGTTGTCCTGGGCATCGGAGCGCAGGGTGTGAGGCAAATGGTCGGTCACCGCTCTCACTTTAGCCAAGCGGACGCCGGCGTCCGTTAGCGTCCGAAGGGCGACGATCCCGTCCACGACCCCGTCCACGACCCCGTCCACGGCCACGTCCGCGATCACCTCCGCGCACATGGTCAGGAGCCGGGGCACCACAGCAAGGAGACGACCTTGAAGGCAGTCGCGATCGAGGCGTTCGGACCTCCGGAAGGCCTGGCGGTCATCGACATCCCCGTCCCGGCCCCCGCCGCCGGACAGGTGCTGATCGCCAGCGAGGCGATCGGCGTCGGCGGCGTCGACGCGGTGATCCGGCGCGGCGTGCTCGCCTCGTACGGCTTCCAGGAAGGCCACATCCCCGGCAGCGAGGTGGCGGGCACCGTGACCGCGGTCGGCGACGGTGTCGATACGTCCTGGGTCGGCCGGCGCGTGTGGGCGGCCACCGGGCTGGGCGGCGGCTACGTCGAGCAGGCGGTCGCCGCCGTCGAGGAGATCCTGCCGCTCCCCGCGGACCTCTCCGCCGCCGACGCGGTGACGCTGGGGAGTTCAGGGGCGGTGGCCCACTTCGCCCTCGCCCACGCCCACTTCGCGCCTGGCGAATCGGTGCTGGTGCGCGGCGCGGCCGGCAGCATCGGGATCATGGTGGTCCAGCTCGCGGCCCGCGGCGGGGCCGGCGCGGTGGCGGTCACGACGTCGTCGGCCGGGCGCGGCGACCGGCTGCGCGAACTCGGCGCGACCCATGTGCTGGACCGCTCGGGCGCGGGCGGCGAGGACGCTCCCGCGGGCTACGACGTCATCATCGACATCGTCGCCGGCGCGGACATGCCCGCCTTTTTCGCCAGGCTCCGTCCGAACGGTCGCATGGTGGCCGTCGGCGTGGTCGCCGGCCCACCGCCGGCGGACTTCGGCATGGCGATGGTGGCGGCGTTCCAGAAGTCGCTGACCTTCGCCACCTTCAGCACGGACACCGTGCCCGGGGCCGAGCGGCGTGCCGTGCGGGCCGAGCAGTTCGCCGCCGCGGCCCGCGGTGAACTGCACACGGTGGTGCACGAAGCGCTCCCGCTGGAGCAGGCCGTCCTGGCGCACCGGAAGATGGACGCGGGCGAGGTGTTCGGCCGGATCGTACTGACGCCGTAGCCGCCGCCGGTACGGCCGGGCGCGTGGCCCTCGCGTTCGCTCGGCTCGCAGCCGAACTCCCCGCCCCCGCACAACAGCGCGCGGAGGGCGGGGAGTTCGGCGTAACCGGCCGACGCCGAAGCGGTCAGCGGCAGACTCAGAAAGTGGGCGTCGGGTTCAGCACCGACTGGGGGATACCGCTGCCCGGCAGCGACCACTTCGCGAAGATCTTCGCGTAGTCACCGCTGGCGATCAGCTTGTTGACCGCGTCGCTCAGCGCCTTGGCGATGGGCGAGTTCTTGGCGGTGACGAAGCCCACAGGGGTGGTGCTGATCTCGCCCAGGAACTTCGTGTTCGGCACGTGCGCCGACTGGTACTTCACGCCCAGCGTCGGACCGAAGCTGACCTGCACCTTGCCGTTCTGCAGGCCGAGCAGGATCGTGCCGTTGTCCGCGTAATACTCCACCTTGTACGGCTTCTTGCCGATCGCGGCGCACTTGCCCGCGCCATCGGTCAGGATCTGCTGGAAGGTCGAACCGGGGCTGGTGGCGATGGTCAGGCCGCACAGGTCGGTGAGCTGCTTGACGGTGTCGACCGGCACGTCCTTGGCGGCGAGGAAGGACTGCCCGTCGTTGAGGTAGGTGGCGAAGTCGACCACCTTCTCGCGCTCCTTGGTGGCGCCGAAGTTGTCCTGCCCGACGTCGTAACGGCCGTTCTGCACACCGGGGATCACGGTGGGGAAGGTGCCGTACTGCACGTCCCACCGGACGCCGAGCACCTTGGCGACGGCCTCGCGCAGGTCGACGTCGAGGCCGACCTGCTTGCCGTCCACCTCGCCGCCGTGCGGCAGGCCGGTGAGGCCGGGCGTCTGGCTGGTGCCCAGGATCAGCTTGCCGCTGTCGCGCACCTTGGCGGGCAGTTCCGCCTTCAGCGCCGGGTCGGCGGCGATGCCGGACAGCACGTCCTGCGTCGGCACCCCGTTGGAGTCCGCGGCCTTCGCGCCGGGCGCCGCGGAGCCCTTGCTGCTGCTCTTCGGGGTGCCGGAGCCGTCGGAGTCGGAGGAGCTGCCGCAGGCGGCGAGGAGGACAAGGCCCGCGGTGACGGCGGCGGTGGCGGCCAAACGCGGGATCGGGCGGCTGAAACGGCTTTCGGTGCTCACGGGGGTGCCTTTCACCAGGGTGGAGCGTGCGGGTGGAGCCAGGAGGAGCTGCGGGCCGGCGGCGGCGACGGCTGCGCAAGAGGGCGCTGCGGAAAAGCTGCGGAAAAGCTGCGGTAGGGCGGCGGGAAAGCCGCGGGAAAGCCGCGGTAAGGCGGCAAGGGCAAGAGGACGGCGGCAGGGCAGGAGGAAGACGGCAGGGAAAGCGGAGGGCGCCGACGAAAGGCGGCAGGCGTCGGCAAAGAGGTGGCGCCGACAAGACGTGGGAGCCGCTACAGCACGGCCGCCAGGAACGACCGGGCCCGCTCGTGCCGGGGATCGGTCAGTACGTCCGCGGGCGCGCCGGACTCGATGATGCGGCCGCCGTCCAGGAAGACCACCGTGTCGGCCACCTTCCGGGCGAACCCGATCTCGTGCGTGACGACGATCATGGTCATCCCGCTGAGCGCCAGGTCCTGCATCACGGCGAGGACTTCACCGACGAGTTCCGGGTCCAGCGCGCTGGTCGGCTCGTCGAACAGCAGCAGCCGCGGCTCCATGGCCAGCGCGCGGGCGATGGCGACCCGCTGCTGCTGGCCGCCGGACATCTGCCGGGGGTAGGAGTTCTCGCGGCCGGCCAGGCCGACCCGTTCGACCAGTTCGCGGGCCCGGACGGCGGCCTGCTTGCGGGACAGGCCGCGGACGGCGACCGGCGCCTCGGTGATGTTCTCCAGCACCGTCATGTGCGGGAAGAGGTTGAACTGCTGGAAGACCATGCCGACATCGGCCCGCTGCCCGGTGACCGAGCGGGACCGCAGCTCGTGCAGCCGGGAGCCGTCGCGGCGGTAGCCGATCACGTCGCCGCCGATCTCCACGAAGCCGGCGTCCGGCTTCTCCAGGTGGTTCACGCAGCGCAGCAGCGTGGACTTGCCGGAGCCGGACGGGCCGAGCAGGACGGTGACCTCGCCCTGGCGCACGTCCAGGTCGATGCCGTCCAGGACGACGTGGGCGCCGAAGCTCTTGCGCAGTCCGCGGATCCGCACCAGCGGACGTTCGGTGCCGGTCATGACAGCCCCATCAGATCGGTCCTGGACCGGCCGAACAGCGGGATGTTGGAGCGCGTCACCTGCCACAGTCCGCGGGCCGGCGGCTTGTCCGCCCGGTTGCTGCCGCGCGCGTAGTAGCGCTCGACGTAGAACTGCCCGACCGACAGCAGCGTGGTCAGGATGATGTACCAGATCGTGGCGACCAGCAGCAGCGGCATGATCAGGAAGTTCTGGTTGTAGATCAACTGGGTGGAGTACAGCAGGTCCTGCACGGCGATCACGCTGACGATCGAGGTCGCCTTGAGCATGCCGATCAGCAGGTTGCCCGAGGCGGGGACGATCGCCGGCATGGCCTGCGGCAGCACGACCCGGCGGAAGATCCGGCCGTCGCGCAGGCCGAGCGCCCTGGCGGCCTCGCGCTGGCCGGGGTCGACGGACAGGATTCCGCCGCGGACGATCTCGCCGGCGAACGCGGCCACGTCCAGGGTGAGTCCGACGTAGGCGGCCAGGATGCCGCTGAAGAGGTGGGCGGTCCCGACGCTGCCGAATTCCGGGCCGAAGGGCACGCCCACCGACAACCGGGGGTACAGCGAGGCCAGTTCGAACCAGAAGAGCAGCTGGACCAGCGGCGGGACCGAGCGGACCAGCCATACGTAGCCGAAGCTCAGGCTGCGCAGGATCGGGTTGCCGGACAGGCGCATCGCGGCGACCCCGATGCCGAGCAGGTAACCGCTGGTCATCACGGCGGCGGTGAGCCACAAGGTGAGTTCCAGGCCGTGCATGATCGAGCCGCGCAGGAAGTACTGGCCGACGACGTCCCACTGGAAGCGGTGGTTGGTGACCAGGGTGTGCACCAGCATCGCGAACAGCACCAGCAGCGCGGCGGCGGAGAGCCACTGCCCGGGGTGGCGCAGCGGTACGAGCCGGGCGGCGAGCAGTTCCTGGTCCCCCGGCCGGGTGTCCAGGGCGCGCAGCGGCGGCCGGTCGGCCGCCGGGCCGGGGGCGTCGGGGGTGTCGGGCGGGGGGTGGCCGGGCGCGGCCGTGGCGGGCCGGCCTGAGGTGTCGTGCTGGGTCATCGGGTTTCCCGTCTCGTCGGGGACCGCGGCAGCGCACAGCGGCGCGGCGGCCCCGCGCGGGGCTGCCGGACTGCCGCTGGGGGCTACCGGGGGAAGGCGGATTGAGGCGGTGCGGCCGCGCACGGCCCGGCCGCACGCCGGTGACCGGGCCGTGCGTCAATTGCCGAGGACGAGCGGGATCACGGGGCTCCGGCCGGATCGGCGGGCCCGCGGGCGGTCAGTGGACCGCGGTCTTTTCCGGACACAGTGCGCTGCTGACGCGGAGCAGATCGACGTGGCGCCGGATCACTCGGGTCTGAAATGAGCCACCGGGGCACAGCTCGCGGTCGTGCTGCGCTACGTCCATGTCCGTCCCCTCGCTCTCTTCGCTTCGCACTCGTCCGCCCTGCGTGAGGGCCCTATGCCTACAGCACGTTAACCGGAGGGCGGCGGTCAGACAATCCCCTGATGGCGCGAACACGGCGCAGAGCGAGCAGCGTCACTCCTGGCCGGAAGGGATTGTGTTCGACCGCGCGGCGGAGTTACCGTGCTTGCAGGTCATGAGTGTCAGCAACCAAGGCCCTGGCCGGCTGACCGGCAACCCTCCGTCGCGGCGGGGTGCTCCAGGTGACGACCCGGCTGAGCCGATGACGGCTCGGCAAGTGCGAACTCGAACAGGCGTGAGCCGATCGGGACCGGGAGGTGACGCAGTGCGGGCAACCGATGAGCGGTCGCTGCCCGTCGTCGCCATGTTCTCGCGACGGCACATCGACCTCCAGCGTGTCGCCGGCGCACTGTGTCCGGGCGTACCGACAGCCGTGCCGGAGCAGGGCCGCGGGCCCGCCGCACTGCCGCACACCGCGGGCTAGTTCCGCTCCACACCCCCGAGACCCACTCCACCTCCTTCGCATCCGAACCCCCCGGGACCCCGTGCCCGCTGCGGGTCCCGTTCGGCATGCCTACGCCACGGCTGTTCGCTTGCGACCCCGTCCGAGCAGGAAGCGGTACGCCCCATGCCCAGCACCACCTCCCCTCTCCACCTGGCCGTCGCCCTGGACGGCGCCGGCTGGCACCCCGCGGCCTGGCGGGAACCCGACGCGCGGCCCGCCGACCTCTTCAGCGCCCCCTACTGGCTCGACCTCGCGGCGGAGGCCGAGCGCGGGCTGCTGGACTTCGTCACCATCGAGGACTCCCTCGGCCAGCAGTCCACCCGCTACACCGGACCCGACGGGCGCACCGACCGGGTGCGCGGCCGGCTCGACGCGGTGCTGACCGCGGCCCGTATCGCGCCGCTGACCCGGCATCTGGGCCTGATCCCCAGCGCGGTGGTCACCCACACCGAGCCCTTCCACCTGTCCAAGGCCGTCGCCACCCTGGACTACGTCAGCACCGGCCGGGCCGGGGTGCAGATCCGGGTGTCGGGGCGGGCCGACGAGGCCGCGCACTTCGGCCGCCGTGACGTGCCCCGGCTGCCGGTCACCGAGCTGGACTCGCCGGCGGGCCTCGCGCTGCTGAAGGAGCTGTTCGGCGAGGCCGCCGACTACGTGGAGGTCGTGCGGCGGCTGTGGGACAGCTGGGAGGACGACGCGGAGATCCGCGATGTGGCCACCGGCCGCTTCATCGACCGCGCCAAGCTGCACTACATCGACTTCGAGGGCACGCTCTTCTCGGTCAAGGGCCCCTCGATCACCCCGCGCCCGCCGCAGGGCCAGCCGGTGGTGGCCGCGCTCGCGCACCGCTCCGAGCCCTTCCAACTGGTCGGCACGTCCGCCGACATCGGCTTCGTCACCCCGCACGACACCGCCCAGGCGGCGGCGATCGTCGCCGAGATCCGTACCGCGCAGGAGCAGGCGGGACGCGGCGGCGAGACCGTGCACATCCTCGCCGACCTGGTGGTGCTGCTCGACGACGAGCCCGGCCGCGCGGCCGAGCGCAGGGCCCGGCTGGACGCGGCACTGGACACGCCGTACGCCGGCGACGCCACGGTCTTCGCCGGTACGCCCGCCGAACTCGCCGACCTGCTGGAGGAGTTCGCGCGGACCGGGCTGACCGGCTTCCGGCTGCGGCCGGCCACCCTGCCGTACGACCTGGAGCGGATCACCCGCGACCTGGTGCCCGAACTCCAGCGCCGCGGCGCCTTCCGGCGCGAGTACGGGGCCGCCACCCTGCGCGGTCTGCTCGGACTGCCGCGCCCCGCCAACCGCTACGCCGCCGCCTAGAGCCACGGCACCAGCGACCCGCGCGACACCCCAGGAAGGTCACCCCGCATGAGCAAGCCCGTCAAGCAGATCCATCTCGCCGCGCACTTCCCCGGCGTGAACAACACCACCGTGTGGAGCGACCCGGCGGCCGGCAGCCATATCGACTTCAGCTCCTTCGTCCACCTCGCGCGGACCGCGGAGCGGGCCAAGTTCGACTTCCTCTTCCTGGCGGAGGGGCTGCGGCTGCGCGAGCAGGGCGGCGAGATATACGACCTGGACGTGGTCGGCCGCCCCGACACCTTCACCGTGCTGGCGGCGCTGGCCGCGGTGACCGACCGGCTCGGCCTGGCCGGCACGATCAACTCCACCTTCAACGAACCGTACGAGGTGGCCCGGCAGTTCGCCTCGCTCGACCACCTGTCGGCCGGCCGTTCCGCGTGGAACGTCGTCACCTCCTGGGACGAGTTCACCGGCCAGAACTTCCGCCGCGGCGGCTTCCTGGCCCGCGAGGACCGCTACGAGCGGGCCGCGCAGTTCCTGACCGCGGTCAAGGTGCTGCTGGACTCCTGGCAGGGCGACGAGATCGTGGCGGACAAGGAGTCGGGCACCTTCCTGCGCGACGCCGAGGCCGGGCGGTTCGCGCACCGCGTCAGCCAGTTCGACATCAGCGGCAGCTTCAACGTGCCGCGCAGCCCGCAGGGCCGCCCGGTGATCTTCCAGGCCGGCGACTCCGAGCAGGGCAGGGAGTTCGCCGCCTCGGCCGCCGACGCGATCTTCACCCGGCACGGCACCCTGGAGGCCGGCAGGGCCTTCTACGCCGACGTCAAGGGCAGGCTGGCCAAGTACGGCCGCTCGCCCGAGGAGTTGCTGATCCTGCCCGGGGTCACCTTCGTCCTGGGCGACACCGAGGCCGAGGCCGCGGAGAAGGCGGACCTGGTCCGGCACCAGCAGGTCAGCGGGCAGACCGCGATCACCTTCGCGGAACGGCTCTGGAACCGCGACCTGAGCGGCTACGACCCGGACGGCCCGCTGCCCGAGGTGGAGCCGCTGCTCGACGCGGCCCCGATCGTCCGCGGCCGGGCCGACGCCGGCAGCCAGGACCGGCTGGCGACGGTCGCGCGCTGGCGGGAGGTCGCCGAGCGCAAGAAGCTCTCGCTGCGCGAGGTGGTCATCGAGGTGACCGGGCGGCAGTCCTTCGTCGGCACCCCGGCGCGGGTCGCCCGGGAGCTGGAGGAATTCGTGCAGGCCGACGCCAGCGACGGCTTCATCCTCGCGCCGCATCTGACCCCCGGCGGCCTCGACGAGTTCGCGGACACCGTGGTGCCGCTGCTCCAGGAGCGCGGGGTCTTCAGGACCGAGTACGAGGGCGAGACCCTGCGCGACCACCTCGGCCTGCCGGCACTCGCCCCGGCGGCCGGCACCCGTACGGAGGCGGCGTCGTGAAATTCCTGACCATCACCTTGATCGTGCACTCCCCGCACCCGGTCACCGGAGTGCGGAAATCCACCCAGGAGCGCTTCCGCGAGGTGATCGACAACGCGCTGCTGGCCGAGGAGCTGGGCTTCGACGGCTTCGGCGTCGGTGAGCGCCACGAGCGCCCCTTCATCTCCTCGGCGCCGCCCGTGGTGCTCAGCCACCTCGCCGCGCTCACCTCCCGCATCCGGCTGTTCACCGCCGTCACCACGCTCAGCCTGCTCGACCCGGTGCGCGCCTACGAGGACTACGCCACGCTCGACCACCTGTCGGGCGGGCGTCTGGAGCTGATCGTCGGCAAGGGAAACGGCACGGCGCAGCGCGAGCTCTTCCACGTCACCACCGACGACCAGTGGGACCGCAACGCCGAGAGCTACGAGCTGTTCCGGCAGATCTGGCGGCAGCAGAAGGTCACCGCCAGCCCGCGCTTCCGGCCGGAGCTGAAGGACGCCGAGGTGTGGCCGCGCCCCTACCAGAACCCGGTCAGGGTCTGGCACGGCAGCGCCACCAGCCGGGAGTCCGTCGACCTGGCCGCCCGCTACGGCGACCCGCTGTTCTCCGCCAACGTCACCAACCCCATCGAGCCGTACGCGGAGCTCGTCCGCCACTACCGCGAGCGCTGGGAGCACTACGGCCACGACCCGGCGCTGGCCACCGTCGGCGCGGGCAGCGCCGGCTACTACGCGGCCCGCACCTCGCAGGAGGCGCTGGCCGCCTATCGGCCGGTCTTCGAGGGCCACCTGGCCTTCCAGAAGCAGCTCGGCGTCGAACCGGTCTTCGCCACCCTCGAGGACTTCGTCGAACGCAGCTCCGCGCTGATCGGCAGCCCGCAGCAGGTCATCGAGAAGGTGCATCGCTACCACGAGCAGTTCGGGCACACCGTGCTGCACCTGCACGCCGACGCCGGCGGCCTGACCGGGACCCAGCACCGCGACGCCCTCGAACTCTTCCAGTCCGACATCGCACCCGTGCTGCGCAAGGACATCCCCGACCCACCCTGGGCCTGGGGTCCGGTCGGCATCGATGTCCCCGCCGGCCCGGCGACCGCCGCCCCCAACGCCTGACAAGGAGCACCGTCGTGGCAAACACCCCGCTCGCGGTCCTGGACCTGGTACCGATCTCCACCGGATCCACCGCCGGCCAGGCACTGCGCAACAGCATCGACCTGGCACAGCACGCAGAACGGCTCGGCTACGCCCGCTACTGGTTCGCCGAGCACCACCTCAACCCCGGGGTGGCGGGCACCTCCCCGGCCGTCGTCCTCGCGCTGACCGCCGCCGCCACCAGCACCATCCGGCTCGGCGCCGGCGCCGTACAGCTCGGGCACCGCACCGCGCTGTCCACCGTGGAGGAGTTCGGGCTGCTCGACGCCCTGCACCCGGGCCGCTTCGACCTCGGGCTCGGCCGCTCCGGCGGGCGCAACCTGCCCAACTCCCGGCCGCCGGTGCCGGTCGGCGCCCCGCCGGTGGTGGACGGCCGCACCGCCAACGGGCTGCGGATCCCGGCGCCCTTCTCCTTCAAGAAGCTGCTCGGCTCGCCGCGGTTCGCGCTGCACCAGCGGCTGCTGACGCTGCCCGGCGCCGAGTCGCAGGCCTACGACGAGCAGATCGCCGACATCCTGGCGCTGCTGGCCGGCAGTTACGCCACAGAGGACGGCATCGAGGCGCACGTCGTGCCCGGCGAGGGCGCCGAGCTGCAGGTGTGGATCCTGGGCAGCAGTGCCGGCATCAGCGCCCAGGTCGCCGGCGCCAACGGCCTGCGCTTCGCGGCGAACTACCACGTCAGCCCGGCCACCGTACTGGAGGCCGCGGAGGGCTACCGGGCGGAGTTCGTACCCTCGGCCGAGCTGGAACAGCCCTACGTCAGCGTGTCCGCGGACGTCGTGGTGGCCGAGGACGAGGACACCGCACGGGAGCTGGCCACCGGCTACGGCCTGTGGGTGCACAGCATCCGCAGCGGGGCGGGCGCGATCCGCTTCCCGACCCCCGACGAGGCCCGCTCGCACGCGTGGAGCGAGCAGGAGCGGGACCTGGTGGCGGACCGCGTCGAGACCCAGTTCATCGGGACGCCGCAACAGGTCGCCGACCAGCTGGAAACGCTGCGCGACGCCACCGGCGCCGACGAGCTGATCATCACCACCATCACCCACGACCACGCCGACCGGGTGCGTTCGTACGAGCTGCTGGCCGAGGAATGGAAGCGACGATGACCACCCAGACCCGGTTCGAGGAACAGACCCGGCCCGCCGAGCGGGCCACCACCGACGAGCAGCGGCGTACCGACGACCAGCCGCGTACGGACGAGGAGCGGCGTACGGACAGGGAGCCGCGCACCGATGAGCAGACCCGCACCGGCGAGCGGGCCGCGGCCGACGGGAGGGCCGCGGCCGGCGAGCAGCCCGGGCCCGCTGAACACCCCTTGTCCCCGGGCGAATTGCGGCGGGTCTTCGGCGCCTTCCCCACCGGGGTGACCGCGGTGGCCGCCCTCGTGGACGGCATACCGGTGGGCCTGGCCGCCAACTCCTTCACCGCGGTCTCGCTCGACCCGCCGCTGCTGTCGGTCTGCGTCGCCCACACCTCGACCACCTGGCCGCTGCTCGCCGACCGCGCCCGGCTCGGCATCACGGTGCTGTCCGCCGACCAGGAGCGGGCCTGCGCCCAGCTCGCCGCCCGCAGCGACGACCGCTTCACGGGCCTGGACTGGCACGCCACCGAGGACGGCGCGGTGCTGCTCGACGGCGCGGGCGCCTGGTTCGACACCAGCGTCGAGCAGCACATCAGGGCCGGCGATCACGACATCGTCCTGCTGCGCATCCACGCCCTGGAGGCCGACCACACGGTGGCGCCGCTGGTCTTCCACGGCAGCAGATTCCGGCGGCTGGAGCAGACCGCCGCCCAGAACGAGGCACGCCCCACCCCGCGCACCACCGGAACCGAGGAGTCGTCATGACCGCACAGGCAGAAGAGACCGACCGCGCCGCCTTCGCCCAGGACTGGGAGCGGTGGCACGCCGAGAAGGAGAAGGCGCTCGCCGGCCCGCACGGCTTCCTCGCCATCACCGGCCTGCACTGGCTGGACGCCACCCCCACCCGCTTCCCCGACGCGCCCGGCGCCTGGTCGAGCACCGACGAGGGCGTCGTGGTGGAGCTGTCGGACGACGAGGAACTGACCCTGGACGGCCAGGTCCTGCGCGGGCGGCACAGCTTCGGCGTGATCGAGGAGCGGGTCAGCCTCTACCCCACCGCGGGCGACGCGGCGATCGAGGTCGCCAAGCGCGGCGGATACGACATCCTGCGCCCCCGGCACCCGGAGAACGGCCTGCGGCTGGCCTTCACCGGCACCCCCGCCTACGCCCCCGACCCGCGCTGGGCCCGGGCCGGCCGCTACGTGCCCTTCGACGAGCCGCGGCCGACGACGGTGGGCGCCGCGGTGGAGGGCCTCCAGCACGTCTACGACGCCCCGGGCCAGGTCGAGTTCGACCTCGACGGCACCACCCACCGGCTGACCGCCTTCAACGGCCACGCCCCGGGCAGCCTGCTCGTCCTGCTCACCGACGCCACCTCGGGCGTGACCACCTACGCGGCCAACCGGGCGGTGTCCATCGACGCGCCCGACGCCGACGGCAATGTGCTGGTCGACTTCAACCGGGCCTCGAACCTGCCCTGCGCCTACACCGACCTGGCCACCTGCCCGCTGCCGCCGGCCGAGAACCGGCTGACGGTGGCGATCGAGGCCGGCGAGAAGATCCCGACCGCCCCGGTGGAGAAGACCCGGTCCGTCCCGGCCCGGGCGACCGGCCCCGAGGCCACCGGGACCGTCCCGGACGGTGAGACGCCGTGACCGCCCCTGACCACGGCGGCAGCCGCCGGCTGCACCTGGCCCTGGAGGCCGACGGCCACGGTGCCCATCCGGCGGCCGGCGCGCTCGCGTCCGAGCCGCCGGTGAGCGCGCGGGCCGTGCGGAGCACCGTCGCCGCGGCCGAAACGGGCGGCTTCGCGCTGGTCACCTTCGCCGACGAACCGCTGCCGCCCGGTGGCGGCGGATGGCGCGTGGAGGCCGGCACCCGCGCCGCCTTCGTCTCCACGCTGACCGACCGGATCGGCCTGGCGCCGACCCTGCACGTCACCGTGACCGAGCCCTTCCACCTGGCCACCCAGCTGGCCGCCCTGGACCACGCCAGCCGTGGCCGGGCGGCCTGGGTGGTCGGCGCCGCCAACAGCGCCGACGCCCACGCCACGGTCGGGGCGGCCCCGCTGGACGCCGGGGCGCTGCGCCGCGAGGTCGCCGACGTGATCGGCACGGCCCGGGCGCTGTGGGACTCCTGGGAGGACGACGCGGTCATCAAGGACGTGGCCACCGGCCGCTTCCTGGACTGGCGCAAGGTCCACCACGTCGACGTCGAGGCCGCCCGCTTCACCGTCAAGGGCCCGCTGATCACGCCCCGGCCGCCACAGGGCCAGGTCGTGGTGCTGGCCGCCGACGAACTGGGCGCGGGCGGTCTGGCGGACATCGCGCTCGTCGCCCGTCCCGACACCGCGGGCGTCGCCGCAGCGGCGGCGGCGGCCAGGGCGGCCGGCGCCCCGCTGGTCTTCGCCGAGGTCGAGGTGCTGCTCGACACCGACCTGCCCGCCGCGGAGCGGCTCGCCCGGCTGGAGGAGTCGGCGACCTGGCAGCCGACCGGGCGGCTGCGCCACGTCGGCCCGGCTTCCGGACTGACCGCGCTGCTGCGGGAACTGGCCGCCGACGTGGACGGCGTACGGCTGCACCCCGCGGAGCTGGGCGCCGACCTGCCGGTGCTCACCGGGCAGGTGCTGCCCGCACTGGCCGCCGGCGGAACGCACCAACCGCCGCGGCCCGGCGCCACCCTGCGCGACACCCTGGGCCTGCCGCGCCCGGCCAACCGGTTCGCCCTCGCGGCGACCACGACCTCCTGAGGGGACCGCCATGCCGGAAGCGGCGCACGATACCGCCACGCCCGAGTACGACCCGAACGCCCAGGTGCATCTCGGCGTCTTCTTCACCGGTGTCGGCCCGCAGCTGATCTGGACCGACCCGGACTCCCCCTCGCACACCGCGATCGAGACCTTCGTCGAGGTGGCCCGGCTGCTCGAACGCGGCCTCTTCGACGCCTTCTTCCTCGGTGAGGGACTGCGGGTCAGGGAGAACCGGGGCCGGGTCTTCGACCTCGACATCGCCGGCCGCCCGGACGCCATCACCCAGCTGTCCGCGCTGGCGGCGGCCACCAGCCGGATCGGCCTGGTCGCCACCCAGAACACCACCTACAACTACCCCGCCGACCTGGCCCGCCGGCTGGCCGGCCTCGACCTGCTCTCGGAGGGCCGGGCCGGCTGGAACATCGTCACCACCGACAACGCCTGGACCGGCGCGAACTTCCGGCACGGCGGCTGGCTCCCGCACGAGCGGCGCTACGAGCGGGCCGCGGGCTTCGCGGCAGCCGCGAAGGCGCTGTGGTCGGCGGCGGCGGACGGCGGCCAGGACCGTTCGGTGGCCGTGGACACCGACCTGCTCAGGCTGCGGGCCGCCGCGACGGTGCCGCCCAGCCCGCAGGGCCGCCCGGTGCTCTTCCAGTCCGGCGACTCCCCGGGCGGCCGTGAACTCGCCGCCGCGCACGCCGATGTCGTCTTCTCCGCCAACACCGACTACGAGAAGGCCCGTGCCTACGCCGCCGACCTGCGGACCCGGCTGGTCAGGCACGGCCGCCCCGCGGACGCGATACGTATCCTGCCCGGCGCGATGGTGGTGGTCGGCGACACCGCCCGGGACGCCGAGGACAAGGCCCGCTGGCTGCGGGAGGAGCAGGTGTCGCCGCCGCGGGCGATCGCCTTCCTCGAACAGTACTGGGGCACCGACCTGTCGGCCTGGGACCCGGAAGGGCCGCTGCCGGACATCGAGCCCAGCGACGCCGAACTCGACCCCTCCCGGGGCACGATCCCCATCGAGGAGCGTACGGGGAAGCTGGCGCAGATCCAGAAGTGGCGCGACCTGGCGGCCGAGCGCGGCCTGTCGATCGTCCAGCTGGTGCGGGAGGTCTCCGCCCGCCGGCCGCCCTTCGTGGGCACCGCCTCGCAGATCGCCGACGAGTGGACGCGCTATGTCCGCACCCGGGCTGCGGACGGCTTCAACATCGTCCCCCACCTGCTGCCGTCGTCGCTGACCGACATCGTGGACAAGGTCGTCCCCGAACTCCAGGAGCGCGGCTCGTACCGGACCGCGTACGAGGGCACGACGCTGCGTGAGCACCTGGCGCTCCCGCCGCTGTAGGAAGTCCGCGCGAGCAGGCGTCCGTGCGAGCAGACGTCCGTGCGGGGAGGCGGTCGGCGCCGGCCGCCTCCCCGCACCCGCCCGCGTTCAGTCCTGGTCCGGGCCCGGTGTGCTCCGGTACCTGGCCCACAGCGGGATGCCCAGCCAGCACACCGAGAACCAGAGCACCATCACGCCGGCCAGCCAGGCCGCGCCCGTGT
This sequence comes from Streptomyces sp. NBC_01477, assembly GCF_036227245.1. GTDB lineage: Bacteria > Actinomycetota > Actinomycetes > Streptomycetales > Streptomycetaceae > Actinacidiphila. The sequence goes on along the minus strand of NZ_CP109445.1, from coordinate 3,849,982 downwards.
CGTGGATCGCCAGCCGCAGGACCAGCAGCAGCGAGCAGGCTGTCGTGCACAGCAGCAGGAACAGCCCGACCACGGTCATCCGGGACGCCCACACCACGGTCTCGGGCTTCACGCGGCGGCCGGTGAGCAGCCGGTGCATCGCCACCGGGCCGATGAGGGCGCCGGTGGTCGCCGCACCGACGACCACGGTGGCCACGTAGAGGTGCCGGTCGGTGTCGGACAGCTGGGGGAAGCGCTGCTGGAAGACCACCGTCAGCAGGAAGCCGAAGAGGATCTGCACCCCGGTCTGCGCGACCCGCAGCTCCTGGAGCAGATCGCCCCAGCGGCGGTCCGCCCTTTCCTCGGTGGTCTCCCGCCGTCCGGTGTCGTCCGTCCGGTCCGACTCGTGTCCTGCCATGCCGCGTGGTCCTCCTCCGGTAGGCGCTGCCCCGGCGGGGGAGCGCGTCAGCGCCCGAGCGCCCTGCTCAGCTCGGACTTCGTCATCGATGAGCGGCCCTTGACGTTGCGCTGCCGGGCCTCGTTGTAGAGCTGCTCCTTGGTGGGGCCGCCGGGGCCGGAGTGCGAGCGCTGCCCGCCCCGCCTGGACGACGACATGTCCGTGACGGAGCTGCGGCTGGCGGTCTTCGACTCGCCCGAGCGGGCGCGCTCCTTGTTCACCGTGCGGGCGGCGATCTCCTCGGCCCGCTTCTCGGACTCGCCGCGCTTCTCGGCGCTGTCCTTGATGTGCTCGTACTGGCGCTCGCGCCTGGGGCTGGAACCTCGGGGCATGACGGCCGCCTTTCACGTGCTCGCGGTGCTGTGCCGGCCGGCCGGGGGAAGGCCGGCCCACCCCTGCGGTTACCCGGCTTCGGCGCGCGGGCACGTGGCCGGGCGATATTCCGTCCGGATGGTGCCATGTCACTGCTGCGGCGGTCCTTCCTGCTGCGCGTCCTGTTCCTCGACGGCCCGGTCGACTTCCTGCTTGCGTGCGTGCGCCCGTGCGCGTTCGTCGCGGTCCGCGTCCACGATGTCGAGGAAGATCTCGCCGAAGCCGGGGTGCTTGTCGCGCAGGTCGCGTTTGATCCGCTCGCTGACCTCCTCGACCTCTTCGCTGTCCAGGCCCGCGTGCAGGTCCACCCGGGCCGCCAGCAGCGCCGAGTCCACCCCGAGGCGCATGGTCAGCAGGACGGCCACGGTGTCGATCTCCTTCTGCTCGGCGAGCATCTCGTACGCCTCCTGCTGAAGGCGCGGGTCGACGGCCTGGCCGACCAGGAGGTCGCGGGCGGAGCGGCCGAGCAGGTAGGCGACGAGGATCAGCAGCAGCGCGATGGCCAGTGCCGCGCCGGCCTCCCACTGCGGCGCCCCGGTGAGCTGGTGGCCCAGCACGCCGCCGGCGGCCAGCAGGACGCCGAGCACGGCTGTGGCGTCCTCGGCGAAGACCGTACGCACGGTCGGGTCGGTGCTCTTGGCGACCTCCTGGAACAGCGAGCGCCCGTGCGAGCGGGCCCGGCCGCGCAGCTGGACGACCGCCCGCAGCAGCGAGGCGCCCTCGGCGGCCAGCGACACGCCCAGCACGACATAGGTGATCAGGAAGCTCTCGGAGGCGTCCGACTCGGGGGAGAGCCAGCCGTGCAGGCCCTGGTAGAAGGAGAAGCAGCCGCCGGTGACGAAGATGCCGACGGCCGCGAGCAGCGCCCAGAAGAAGCGCTCCTTGCCGTAGCCGAAGGGGTGTTGCGCGTCGGGCTTGCGCTTGCTGAGGGGGACGGAGGCCAGCAGGAACACCTCGTTGAGGGTGTCCGCGATCGAGTGCGCCGCCTCGGCGAGCAGGGCGGGGGAGCCGGTGAGGGCGCCGGTGACCGCTTTGGCGATGGCGATCGCCACGTTCGCCAGCAGCGCGATCAGCACGGTTCCCTTGGTCTCGCCGTCGTCCTTCCCGCCTCCGGCAGCCGGGGCGTGGTCTTCACGGGTGTCCGTGCGGGTGTCGGAAGTCATGGGCGGGCCTCAGCTACCTCGGGTCGGCACGGGGGGTGTCGCGGCTGGTGTGCAGGACCCGGCTACCCCGCGCGGCGGCCGGTACGCGTGGCGCCGGGGGCGCCCGGCGTCGGGGCCGTCCGCCGTTCGCCGGCCCGGCCGGGCGGGCGCCACGGGGGGCGTGCGCACGCGAACGCGCGTAGAAACGGTTGTGCGCCCCCTTCCGAACGCGCGTAGAAGCGCGCATCATGGCCGTGTTCCACCCTGCACTGCCGACTCATCCGACGCATACGGCACAGCAGAGGCCCGCCCGAGGCAGCTCCCGCAAGCGCGCACCGCCAGGTACGGCACGGCGTCACCCCCTCGCAGCACCGCAACGGCGCGGAGCACTCCCACTCGACGCTTGTCATGGGCGCGTAATCACTCGGCACCTCAGGACACCGCCGCGGCCCCCGTTCCGCGGCGCCGTCGTATGTGTTGTCATGCGCAGGTCATAAGACCTGCGCCCATGCGAAGGGAACACGACATGGCCTGCGGATCGACCTCCCTGTGGGCGGGCGAAGCCACCTGGTTCTGCTGCGGCAACGCCTGGGGCTCCTGCGGCAGCGCCGGCACCGGCGCGTGCGGCACCTGCCAGTCCAGCAAGAACATGGCCGCCTGGCCCAACCTCTCGGCCGCCTGCTGGGACATCACCCGGCCCGACCTGTGCGGCGAGAACATGCCGCGCCGCACCTGCGGCGCGGTGGTGAACGTCCGTCACCAGTGCTCGGGCGCCGCCGTGTGCGTGACGCTCGCCGACTGCGGGCCGCGTACCAAGAGCTTCTGCGGCGAGTCCGCGTGCTGCAACGGCGCGTGCCGCACCAACCGCGTCATCGACCTCACCCCCGCGGCCTTCACCGCGATCGGCAGCCTCAGCTCCGGCAAGCTGCCCGTCTATATCTACGAGTGACCTCCCGCCCGGTACATCCACCAGCACCACGCGAGACAGGAAGGACGACATGAGCCACACCCAGGAATCCGGCGGGCGTCGCCTGGACCGGAGGCGTTTCCTCACCACGGCGGCCATCGGCGGCGCCACCATCGTGGGCGCGTCCGCGCTCGGCGGGCTCGACGCCGAGGCCGCGTTCGCCGAGCCGATGCCCTCGCTCGACGCGGCGATCCCGGCGGCCTTCGCCGAAGGCCGGATCGTCGCCATGAACCGCAACGTCCTGGACGTCGCCGGCTCCCACGGGGAGCGGCACCTGATCCAGCTGACCAACGCCACCAGCATCTGGAAGCTGCGCACCACCACCGCCGAGGCCATCGAGGTCGGCGACGGGCTGTACGCGCGCGGGGCGGCCATGCCCGACGGGACGATCGCGGCGGACGCGGTGTGGGTCAACATCGTGAACGTCTACGTCACCATCCGCGGCATCGCCAAGGACCGGCTGCACCTCACCCACGGCAACGACGAGCTGGTCGGCCGGATCGTCCCCGACACCACGACCGCGTCCTACCTCGGCGGGGCGCTCACCGCGGACCTGTCGCGGACCCGGATCGGGCAGGAGGCGCAGGTGCTCGGCGCCTGGCGGCCCGCGGACGGCTCCATCGACATCGCCCGCGTCTCACTCGGGCACTGAGGGAGTCGGTGCGATGATTCCGCTGGTCTCCAACCTCGCGCCGCTGGTCTGCGGGCTGCTGCTCGCGCTGACCGGCGCGGCCAAGCTCTTCGGCCGGCAGACCGCCCGGCTCGCGGCGAACACCGTGCTGGTCCGGGTGCTCAACGACGGCCGGCGCGCCACGCTGGCGCTGCGCGCGCTCGGCGGGCTCGAACTGGCCCTGGCCGCGGCACTGCTGGCGGCACCGGACGCGCTGCTGCCGGGCATCGCGACGGCGCTGCTCGGCGCCGGCTTCACCGGCTACCTGGCGTACGCGAAGGCCACCGCGCCCGAGTCGTCCTGCGGGTGCAGCGCCAGTGACGAGGGCCCGATCGGGGCCCGCTCCTTCACCAGGGCCGGGCTCGTGGTGGCCGGCGGTGTGGCGGCGGCGGGCGCGGACAGCGCCTGGTGGTCGGAGATCTCCCGGCGCCCCGGCGGCTCCGCGCTGGTCCTCGCCGCGGCGGCCGTCCTGCTGCTCGGCCTGACCGCCGACCTGGACCGGGTGTGGCTGGTGCCGCTGCGCAAGGCCAGGATCAGGGTCTTCGGCAATCCGCTGCCGTCCGGGACGGGGGAGCGGGTACCGGTCGCCGCGACGGTGCAGCTGCTGGAGAACTCCCTGGCCTGGCAGACCGCGATGCCCGTGGTCCGCTCGGCGCTGCTCGACCACTGGGACGACGAGGGCTGGCGGGTGCTGCGCTACGCGGGCGCCTACCAGGACGAGCGCGGTACGCACCCGGTCAGCGTGCTGTTCGCGCTCGACCTCACGCTCAGCGTCGACACCTCACCCCATCCGGCGGTCCGGGTCTCGCTGATCGACGAGGAGACCGAGGAGGTGGTCCCCGCCTCCGTCCTGACCCCGGTCCCGCGGCGTACGGTCCTGCCGCTGGCCAACTGACCGCGGGGCCCCCGGCTGGGACGCGCCGTCCGGCCGGGGGCCCCGCGGCAGGTCAGAAGCCGATGGCCTGCGGGAAGCGGAAGAGCCCCTCCGGGTCGACCCGCCGCTTGACCTCCACCAGGCGCGGGTAATTGGCGCCGTAGTAGGCGGTGCGCCAGTCCGCCAGCTCGGGATCGATGAAGTTCACGTAGGCGCCCTCCGCCATGTACGGCGCCACCGACTCGCGCAGCTCGGCCAGCCAGCGCAGATGCCTCGGCACCGCCTCGGGGCCGTCCTGGTCGGCCCAGGAGGTGTCCATGCTGACCAGGTAGTTCGCCTCGCGCTGGGCGAACGCGGTGTCGGCGGACGCCACCTTGTTGACCGCGCCGCCCCAGCCGAAGAGGGCGAAGCCGCCGCCGTCCGGGTTGCTGCCGCCCGGCCAGTGGCCGAGCCGGGCCAGGACCTCGGCGACGGCCTCGGGCGGCAGCGGGTCGACGGCGAAATTCGTCCGGGCCGCGAAGGCGCCTTCCGAGGTCTCGTGCAGCAGGTAGTCCTTCGCCTCCCAGAAGGTGCGGTCGGCGATGTCCTGGCGCAGCGGCTCGGCCACCGACAGGACCGGGTCGAGCAGGTCGCGCAGCTCGCTGGCCGGTCCCAGGTGCAGCCCGACCGCGGAGACGGTGACGCCCGAGCCCGTGGTGCTCAGGCCGAGCCGGATCGAGCACTCCTCGGGCGCCTGCCGCATCACCTCCTGGAGCACCGCGAAGACCTTGGGCGCGTCGGCGCCGTCCCACAGCAGCAGGCAGGTCGAGGCGTCGGAGACCGGGAAGGCCTGGTAGGTGAAGGACACATTGATGCCGAAATTGCCCCCGCCGCCGCCGCGGCAGGCCCAGAAGACGTCCGGATTCCGCTTCGCGTCGCAGGTCAGCAGCTCGCCGTCGGCCGTCACCAGGGTGGTGGCGACCAGCGCGTCCGCGGTGAGCCCGTACTTCCGCGAGGTGGCCGCGGAGCCGCCGCCGAGGGTCAGTCCCGCGATGCCCACCGAGGCGCCGTTGCCCAGCGCGAACGCGATCTGCTCGGGCTCGACGGCCGCGTAGACAGCGGCCATGCTGGCCCCGCCCTCGGCCGTGACCCGCCCGCTCGACCCGTCCGCGGTCACCGTGCCGAGCGCCCTGAGGTCCACCACGAGGCCGGAGTTGACCGAGTAGCCGGCGTACGAGTGGCCGCCGCCGCGCGGCACGATCGGTACGCCCGTGTCCCGGGCCCACTCCACCGCGCGCCGCACGTCGGCGACGTCGGCGACGCTGACCACCCCGGCGGGCACGGCCTTGGTGAAGCGCTTGTTGAACGGCGCGCTGGAGGAGTGGAATTCCGCGTCGCCGGGCCGCAGTACGCGGCCCGTCACGCTCTTCTCCAGCCGCCGCCAGTCCGCGTCCGAGGGGATGTCAGCCGGTGCCACGCTCAGGCCACCTCTTCGATGTAGGAGACGCCGGTCGCGGCGTGCGGGCCGTACCGCTCCCACGCCTCGTGCAGCCGCAGCCGGCCGTCCTCGGTCAGTTCCGGGGTGTTCACGGTCCGCCCGCAGACCACCTCGCCCGAGGCGAAGACGATGGTGTAGCCCATCGAGAGCGTCCCGTCGGGCCCGCGGGTGCCCGCCGTCCAGCCGCGCCGGATCGCGCCGCCGGCCACCTCGCCCCAGACGAAGTCGTCCTGCTGGTGGTAGACGGCCTCGGTACTGGTGTCGCCGTCCGGCGCGCGGAAGCGGCGCCCCTCGTAGTCGATCACGACGCCTGCCCGGCGACGGCGGGAGCGGCGGTCGCCACCTCGGGGGCGGCGGCCGTCCCGCCGGCCTCCCGCTCCTGCCCGTCGAGGAATTCCGCGGACATCGCCGGGTCCCACCAGATCGCGTAGTAGGCGAAGTCCTCGTCGTGCTCGTTGACGACGCTGTGCTGCACGTCGGGCCGGATGTACGCCAGGTCGCCCGCCGCGATCCCGTGCCGCCTGCCGTTGGCGACGACGGTGCCGCGGCCGGACATGACGATGAAGATCTCCCGGTCGTGGTGGCCGTGCACCTCCGACACGTCGCCCGGGCGCAGGACACACCAGGCGCCGCGGAAGGGTGTGTCCAGCCCGGGCCACGGGTGGAGCAGCTTCAGGTCGAGCCCGTGGGCCCTTTCGAGGTGATCCGGCTCCATGGTGCGGATGGTCACGTCGGCGTGCTCGTGGTCGGTCAACGTCCCGCTCCGATCGGCGTCCTTCGAATGGGTGGCCGTGCGACAGCCTTCAGGCTAGAATCCGGCGACTCCCGATCGACAGGGGAAGTCTTCCCTTTCACATGGGAATCTGCGGCTGGGAAGCAGGAATGCGCATGCCCAGCGGGTTTCCCGGAGTGCCGTGCTGGATAAAGGGCGCTGACGCATGCCCGAGGCCCGCGTCCCTGGCCAATACAATGGCTTGTGCCCGATCGGCGACACCGAGCTTGCCGAAGATCGCCGAGACCCGATTGCTGATGGTCTTGGAGGCGAGCGCGAGTTCCTTGGCAATGGCGGCGTTGGACTTGCCCGCCGCGATGCGTTCCAGCACGTCCCGCTCCCTGTTGGTGAGCTGGGGGAACGGGTAGTAATACTGCCCGGTGGCCGGACGTATCAGGACGCTGAGCCGGTCGGCTATCGATTTGTCCACGATCGCCTCACCGGCGGCCACGGCCTGGATGCCGCGCAGGATCTGGTCCGCGCTCGCCCGTTTGATGAGGTAGCCGCGCGCCCCGGCGTGCAGCGCCGAGGTGATGGCCTTGTCGTCGTCGACCGAGCTGAAGACCAGCACGCCCGTACCCGGTGTCATCCGCAGTACCTGGCTGATGACCTGCATACCTGCCGGTTCATCCATCAGCGGGTCGACCACCAGGACGTCGGGCCGGCAGCGCGAGGTCTCGGCGAGCACCTCCTCGGTCGTGGCGGCCTCACCGACCACCCTGATGCCGGTCGACCGCTCGAGTACGGATCGGACGCCGTGCCGGATCGCCGGCTGGGCGTCGGCGAGCAGGACGGTGAGCGGAGCAGGAATCGGACGTAACGGCAGGACTCCCCCTTCCGGGCGACGGCCCGAATTATCCCGACAGATGTCGGGGTGTTGCGGGAGTTGCCAATGTAATCTCATGGTGTTTTCCTGCTGGCTCATTTGCCCCTCTAAATTCGATTTCCCCCAACTTGCTGTTCATGGTGGCTCAGGGTCGACCGGTACCAGGATGCGGCAGGGAACACCGGACCGCAAGGGCTTCAGTGCGGCTCCGTGATACGCCGTAGGCCATTAATGGCGCCGGCCTACGGCGTATCGCGGGTCGCGGGCACGGACAGTCGTGAATTCGCGTACAGGTGTTTCAGTGGAATATGTGAACAGGGCATTACACGTCGGCGGGCTCGGCCATGCCGCTGTCCTTGGCGCGGGCCAGGATCTCCTCCCGTTCCCGCCAGTGGGACCAGAAGGCGCCGGTGTAGCCGAGCCCGCTCAGGCCGGTGAGGAACGGGTTGTCGGCGTAGTTGTTGTCGTGCTCGCTGGAGCCGGCCAGCGTCGGCAGCATCACCCGGAAGTAGTCGGCGGGGTCCACCAGGTCCCACAGCAGGTCGACCGACGGGCTCCAGCGCGCGGAGGGGTCGCCGACCGCGGCGGAGTCGGCCGGCAGGTCGGGGGAGAAGTAGCAGACCAGCCGGAAGTCGCCGTGCTCGTCGAACATGAACTGCCGCTCGTACTCCACGGGACCCGAGCACTTCGACAGCGGCTTGAGCACGATCGGCCCGGTGGCGGTGTTGGACTGCAGACCCGGCACCGTACGGACCCCGTCGCACTCCGCGGCCATCGCGATGCCCATCGGCGTGTACGGGAACAGCCGCAGCCCCAGCGAGAAGCCGGTCACCGTGGCGTCCAGCGCCATGAAGGCCTCGACGCAGGCCCGCATGCTGTCGGGCGTCTCGCCGGGCATCCCGAACAGCGCCTCGACCATGGTGAGGATGCCGTGCTCGCGGCACAGCCGGACCAGCCGCTCGGTGTCGGCGAAGTCGTAGTAGGTGGTGCCCTTCTCGGTCACCTTCCAGCCGGTCAGCATGTCCGGCCTGACGTGGTCGGAGCCGACGTTCACCCCGCGGCAGCCGGCCGCGGCCAGCAGCGCGGCGAATTCCTCGTCGAACGGGCTGGGCTGGCAGTAGACCCACAGCCGCAGCCCGTTGAGCGGGTTGGCCGGGTCGGAGTGCCGGCGGCGGACGATCTCCCGCAGCACGTTCTTGGCGTGCGAGACCGACAGGTTGAACTCGCTGTCGGTGGTGTGCTGGTCGAGGATGCCCTGCGCGGCCAGCGACTCCATCTCGTCGACCACCGCGACCACCGAGCGCTGCCCGAAGGAGGTGCCCTTGGCGTCCGGCTCCACGCAGTGCGAGCAGCGGTAGGTGCAGCCGTTCTTGGTCAGGATGCTGCCGAGCCCGCCGCGCTGGTAGTACATCAGGTTGTCCACCTTGTACGCGGCCCCCGACCGGCGGACGTACGACGCGGTGCTGTCCACCTGCCACACCCGGGGCTCGAACTGCCCGGTGGGCAGCGGGATCACCGTCTTCCCGTGCCGTGCGGTCAGCACGGCGGGCGGCACCCGCACGACGCCCTCGGCGGTGTTGCGCAGCAGCCCGGGGACGGTGCCGGGGTCGCGCCCGGTGAGCAGCGCGTCCGCCAGGTCGCAGATGATCTTCTCGCCCGGCCCCTTCACGCCGAAGTCGATGCCGAAGTAGTCGACCAGGGCGAAGGGCATGGTCGAGAAGCCGATGCCGCCGGCCACGATCGGGGCGTCGGTGAGCCGCTTGAGCTCGGTGATGATCTCCTTGTGCTCACCGACGAAGGGGCGCTGCTCGAAGGCGTAGACCGTGTCGGTGTTGCGGATGGTGACGCCGACCAGCATCGGGTCGCGCTCGGCGAAGTATTCGGACAGGAAGGACTTCCAGTCCTCCCGGTGGAAGGTGAGGTCCAGCACCTCGACCTCGAAGTCGGCGGCCTCCAACGAGGTGGTGAGCACGTCGAGCGCGTAGGGCGCGATCGGTGGGTGCACCTTGTTGGGGTTGACCAAAAGCACAAGACCTCTGCTCATCGGGTCTCCTCCCCGTGGCCTGCGCACAGGCGAATGACCGCTGCGGGCGCCGCTCCTGGGCAGGGCGGAGCAGCAGCGACCGCGGCTCTGGTGTGGTGGGTGGTGCCGGACGTCCGGGCACACCGGACGGGCACGGGATGTACGGAAACGTGCTGGGCGGGGCGGGCGGGCCGGACGGGCGGCCCGCCCTGGGCCGGTCGGAGCGGCCGGATCGGTGGGACCCGCTGGGCGGCCCGGATCGGGTGGGACCGATGGACCGGCCGGACCTCTCGGGCCGGCCGGGCGGCCTAGACGATGCCGAGGCTGATGCCGAACTCCGGTCGGCCGCCCACCAGGTAGGCGCCGGCGGACTGGAGGATGCGGTCCTGGGCGATCAGGTGCTGACACATGGTCGTAGTGTCGCGCAGCCAGCGGTCCATGGGTGAGGACCGGTTGATGGACCAGGTCTGGAGCAGGTCGTAGAGCCGGTTGACGATGGAGCGGGCGGTGCGGAAGGCGTGCAGCCAGGCCAGCGGCGAGGCGGCGCGCTCCTCGGGGGTGAGGTCGTCCAGGGTGCCGCCGGCCTCCAGCACCTCCCACTGGCGGGTCATGCTGCCGTAGACGCCGTTACGCGTCGCGTTGAAGTCGGCCTCGCACTCGGCGATGGTGACCTGCACGCGGAAGCTGTCGGACCAGGCGGTGCCGGTCATCCGGTCCACCCGGGTGGTGGCGATCTCGCGGGCGTGGTCCAGCGCGGCCCGCGCCACCCCCAGCGGCACCCCGCACATGGCGCGGGTGAAGGCGTCCGGCTGGGAGAGCGGCGAGGGCCGGCCGTGCACGACACCGAAGCTGTACGTGTGCTCCTCGGGCACGAAGACGTCGGTGATCGTGTAGTCGCAGCTGCCGCTGCCGCACAGGCCCGTGGTGTGCCAGTTGTCGATGGTCACGACCTGCTCGCGCGGCACCATGAACTGGCGCGACTCGTGCGGGTTGCTGCCGTCGGGGCTGGCGTAGGGCTTGCCGTCCTCGAAGACGAAGCCGCCGGAGGTCACCCAGTCGGCGTGGTCGATGCCGCTGCCGAACGGCCAGCGGCCGGTCAGCCGGTAGCCGCCCGGCACCCTCTCGGCCCGGCCCGAGGGCTGGAGCAGCCCCGCGGTGATCATGTCGGGGCGCGGGAACATCTCCTTGGCGACCGCCTGCTCGATGAAGTTGCTGTAGATACCGGTGTTGGCGCCGATCACCGCGCACCAGGCGGCCGAGGCGTCGCCGTACGCCAGCTTCTCCACCACCCGCGTCTGCTCGACGGAGGTCAGCTCGGGGCCGCCCCACTCCCGGCCCCAGCACATGCCGAACACGCCGGTGCCGCGCAGCAGGTCCACCACGTCGGCGGGCAGCTTGCGGTTCTGCTCGATCTCGGCCGCCCGCTCCCGCAGCACCGGGGCCAGTGCCTCGGCCCGCGCCAGGATCCCGGCCGCGGTCGCGGGTGCCCGGTCCTGCGTGGTCCCGGTCCCGGTCACCGTCATGTCGTCGCCCCTCAGCTGGTTGGTCATGCGGACTCCTCCTCCCGACCCGGTCTGCGGCCCGGCCGTACGTGTCATGTGGTGATGCCGAGGCTGATCCGGAACTTGGGCCGCCCGCCCAGCAGGTAGGCGCCGACCGACTCCAGGACGACGTCCTGCGCCGTGAGGTTCTGGCACATCGTGGCCGTGTCGCGCAGCCAGCGGTCCATGGGTGAGGACCGGTTGATGGACCAGGTCTGGAGCAGGTCGTAGAGCCGGTTGACGATGGAGCGGGCGGTGCGGAAGGCGTGCAGCCAGGCCAGCGGGGAGGCGGCCCGCTCCTCGGTGGTGAGGGTGCCGCCGGCCTCCAGCACCTCCCACTGGCGGGTCATGGCGGCGTAGACGCCGTTGCGGGTGGCGTTGAAGTCGGCCTCGCACTCGGCGATGGTGACCTGGACGCGGAAGCTGTCGGACCAGGCGGTGCCGGTCATCCGGTCCACCCGGGTGGTGGCGATCTCGCGGGCGTGGTCCAGCGCGGCCCGCGCCACCCCCAGCGGCACCCCGCACAGCGCCCGCATGAAGGACTCCGGCTGCGAGAGCGGGCTGATCCGGCCCCGCGGCTCGTAGAAGGTGAAGGTGTGGTTCTCGGGCACAAAGACGTCGGTGATCGTGTAGTCGCGGCTGCCGGTGCCGCACAGGCCCGTGGTGTCCCAGTTGTCGAGCGTCTCGACGTCCGCGCGGGAGACCAGGAACTGCCGTGACTCGTGCGGGTTGCTGCCGTCGGGGCTGGCGTAGGGCTTGCCGTCCTCGAAGACGAAGGCGCCCGAGTTCACCCAGTCGCTGTGGTCGATGCCGCTGCCGAAGGACCAGCGGCCGGACAGCCGGAACCCGCCGGGCACCCGCTCGGCGTGCCCGGCCGGGGCCAGCACACCCGCGGTGACCATGTCCTGCCGCGGGTAGACCTCCTTGACGATGTCCTGGTCGAGGAAGTTCGCGATCAGACCGGTGTTGGCGCCGATCACCGCGCACCAGGCGGCCGAGGCGTCGCCGTACGCCAGCTTCTCCACGACCCGGGTCTGGTCCATGGAGGTCAGCTCGGGGCCGCCCCACTCGCGGCCCGAACACATCCGGAAGACGCCGGTGCCGCGCAGCAGGTCCACCACGTCGGCGGGCAGCGTGCGGTTCCGCTCGATCTCGGCCGCCCGCTCCCGCAGCACCGGGGCCAGCGCCCCGGCCCGCGCCAGGATCTCCGCCGCGCTGTCCGGCTCCCCGGTGTACGCCGGGGCCGTCGCCGTGGTCGTCGTCATGTGTCCGTTCCCCTCGCGTGTGCGGTCTCGCCGTTCACTCGTCCACGTCCAGCAGGCCGGCCGGCATCGCGAACGGTGCCTGCGGGTCGGCCGGGCCGACCGGTTCCGTGACCAGCCCGACCAGCGCGGCGGCCCCCGTCAGCCGGTCCTGGCAGCCGGGCACGTCGTCGGCCTCGCACACCACGAAGGAGTGCCGGGCCAGATAGCCGCCGGGCGGCAGCCGCAAGGTGCTGCCCGGTTCCGCCATCGGCGCCGCCGCCACCAGGCCCGGCGCGTCGCCGGGCTCCGGCACCCGCACCGACCGCAGCAGGCAGTCCTGCTCGGGGATGCCGAACCTGATGCCGGCCACCGCCCGCCGGGTCGGCGTGATGTCCGGGCGCTGCCCGGTGGCCACGTCGAAGAGCACCTCGCCCGGCTCGATCCCGGTGGCGATCCTTCCCAGGTATGGGATGAGGTCGCCGCCGAGCCGCCCGTTGATCTCGATGATCAGCGGACCGCGGTCGGTCAGCCGTACTTCGCTGTGCGTGATGCCGTCCTCGATGCCGAGCGCCTGGTGCGCCCGCGCCAGGGTCCGCATCAGCTCCTTGTCCTCCAGCAGCGGGTCGGCCGCGTCCACCGAGTGGCCGATCTCCTCGAAGTACGGGTGGTCGCTGCTGTACTTGCGGGCCACGAACAGCGGCAGGTACTCGCCCTTGTGCACCGCTCCGTCGATGCTGATCTCCGGGCCCGGCGCGTACTCCTCGACGATCGCGCTGGCGCGGTAGGGCCCCGGGTCGACCTCGCTGGCAGCCAGCGCGACCCGGAAGGCCGCGTCCAGCTCCGCCTCGTCGGCCGCGAAGACCACCCCGATGCTCGCGCCCATCGCCCGCGGCTTGAGCACCACCGGGTAGCCGATCCGCGCGGCCGTCTCCCTGGCCTCCTCGACGGTGGTGGTCAGCCCGAACCCGGGCTGGTGCAGGCCCGCCGCGGTCAGCTCGGCGCGGGTCAGCTCCTTGTCCCGGCAGCCGCGCACCCCGCGGGCCGACAGCCCCGGTACCCCGAACTCGGCGGCCAGCAGCCCCGCGTCCAGCACCAGCGGCTCGTCCCAGCACATCAGGGCGACGACATCGCGGCGGGCGGCGAGTTCGCGCGCCGCCGCCCCCATCACCTCGGAGTCGAAGACGTTGGCGACGACGACCTCGTCGAAATACTCCTGCTGCCAGGTCGGCTTGAGGTTGTTCAGCAGCACCATGTCCAGCCCGGCCTCGCGCGCCCTGCGGCTGATCGGCGCGACCAGATACTCCCGGTAGACCTTCAGCCCGCTGCCGATCACGAGCAGGGTGCCGCGGCTCATCGGGCGGCCCCGACGTCGGAGGTGCTGCGCCGGGTCAGCAGGTCGGTGACGATGTCGTGGCTGCGGTGGGCCAGGACGCTGATCAGGGAGTCGGCGATGCCGTGGGTGGCCTCGTTGACGCCCTGGAGGTAGACCGCGCCCGGGGTGGCCGCACCGAGGTCGACGCGGTAGTTGCGGCTGACGGTGACCTCGTCCAGGCCCGCGTGTTCGGCCAGGTCGCGGATCAGCGCGGGCATACGGGCGTCGTACCCGGTGCCCAGCAGCACCAGGTCGCAGCGCAGCGGCGACTCCTTGCCGGTCCTGCGGTCCCGCAGGTCGAGCACGACGTCGCCGTCCTCGATCCTGGCGCCGATGATTTCGGTCAGGGCGCGCACCTCGGAGCGCTGTGCGCCCAGCATCCGATTGCGGTAGAGCATGGTGTACAACTCGTCCAGGAATGGCGGCGCGAGACCCGCGTAGTTGGTGAACCGCATTTCGTCCAGCACCTGCGAGCGCACTTCCTGCGGTGTGTCGTAGAAATCGTCCACGAAGGACGGGAAGAACAGCTCGTTGACGAATTTGCTGGTCTGGTAGTTCTGGAGTCCTATCGAACGGACGATCATGGTGATCTGGCTCTGCGGCAGATTCTCGTGCAGGGCGTAGAACATCTCCGCGGCGCTCTGCGCCCCGCCGACCACGACCGCGCGCAGCGGCCGGTCCTTGTCGATCTGCGCGATACGGCTGCGGTAGGTGGAGCTGTGGATGACCCGGTCCGCGGGCAGTTCGGTGAAGGGGGCCGGGACACGGGCGTCACGGCCGCCGCCGATGACCAGGTCACGGCAGCGGATGGTGTCGCCGTCGGTCAGCGTCACCGTCCATCCGACGATGGCGTCGTTGCTGTCGCGGTCGGGCACGATGCTCGACGCCTTGGCGCTGTAGCGGATCTGCACCCGCTCCAGCGAGGTGGCCACCCACTGGAGGTAGTCGGAGAACTCCCACCGGTAGGGGTGGAAGGTGCCCAGATTCACGAACTGGTCGAGCCGGCCGTTGTCGTGCAGGAAGCTGAGGAACGAGAATTTGCTGCGCGGATTGCGCAGGGTCACCAGGTCCTTGAGGAAGGACACCTGGCTGCGGGCCCAGGGCATCAGCAGATCGCGCTGCCATTTGATGTCCGGAGCCTGTTCGAGCAGCAGGGTGTTCTCGGCCAGCTCCGTGGAGCCGCACTCCTCGATTGCCGCTGCGAGCGCCAGATTCGCCGGGCCCGCACCGATCGCCAGAACATCAACCTCGCGGTGAGTCATATTGCCCCCTCGATGTCAGTGATGCCTTTCAATATTAGAGATCCGCTATTCCCGTGTCCTAGGGGGAACATTCCCTGGAAGTGGGGAATCGGCAAAACCTCGGTTATTGCTTTTCTGTGAAGCTTTCGCCGGGCGGCGCCATGTCGATGCGCACCAGCGCCGCGGCGGCGCCGGCGAGACGGTGCGCTTCGGCCGGGGTGTCGGCGCGGGTCATCACGATGCCCACCCGGTCCCAGGAATTGCGCACCCCTTCGAAGGACGCGCCCGGCGGGACACCGCAGTTGGCGAAGAGCACACCCTCGGCCCGCTCCGCGTCCTCGACCCCGCTCACGCTCACGACGGTGCCGGCCCCGGGCGCCAGGAACCGTACGGCCGCCCCGCTCTTGGCGCGGTCCGGCAGCTCGGCCGGCAGCGGCTCGCCCTTGAGCAGCGCGAAGTAACTGCGCATGAACTCCAGCGGATACGCCGCCTCGATGAGGTCGAGGATGGCGTCGCCCGGCATCCGGCCCGCGCACTCCACCAGGTGGGGGACGCCGTCCGAGACGATCCACTCGCAGTGCACCACTCCGTGCCCGAACCCGATCGCCGTCATCAGCCGCGCGGTCTGCGAGCCCAGCAGGTCCGACAGCTCCTCGGGGATGTCGGCCGGCACGATGTGCGCCAGCTCCACCGGGTAGGGGCCCGGGTAGAGCTTCTTGCCCGTGACGTTGGTGAACAGCGGCTCGCCGTCGCGCACCAGCATCTCGACGCTGTACTCGTCGCCCTCGACGAACTGCTCGGCGAGCATGACCACGTCCATCGGCCGGTCGGGCACGAAGATGCCTTCGTCCTGGACCAGGCACTCCTGCCAGGCCTCGTCCACCTGCGCCGGGTCGCTCACCACCCGCACACCCAGCGACGCCTGCCGGTTGGCCGGTTTGAGCACGGCGGGACCCGGGTGGTCGCGCAGGAAGGCACGCAGGTCATCGGGTCCCGCCACCCGTACGCTCGCCGGGTTGACGATGCCGGCCGCCGCGCTGACCTCGCGCAGCAGCGCCTTGTCGCGCAGGATGAGGGCGGCCCCCAGGCCCGGTCCCGGCAGGCCGTAGCGCTCGGCGAGCCGGGCGGCGAAGGGCACGGCGTACTCGACCGCCGGGACGATCGCGGCCGGGTCGAGGTCCCGGTGGGTGTTGTGGAAAGCGTCGGCCTTGCCGGCCAGGTGGTACTCCCACTCGATCAGGTCGCGGGCGTACCCCACGCCGTCGAGCTTGGCGCGCGCGTCCCGCTTGCGCGCGACGTCCGGCTCCTCGACGTAGACCACCGAGTTCTCCGGCTGGAAGGTCTCGATGAAGGGGATGGTGAGCCCCACGAACCCGACGATCACCACCGGCCCGGTCGGCCGTGCTGTGACGTGCTGCTCTGTCATGCTGCGCCTCCGACGGTCTCTTCCGCCTTGGTCTGAACGCCTTCGTCCTGCGGTGCGCCCTGCTTCTCCTCGCGGTTCAGCCCGGCCATGGCCAGCAGGCCGGCGACGCCGTTGACCACGGCGCACAGCACCCAGAAGCCGTGGTCCAGGCGCGTCCACACGAAGACCGCGAACAGCGGCCCGAGCGCCGCGGCCAGGCCGGCCGTCGCCTGCATGGTGCCGATGTAGCGGGCCTTGAGCGCCGCGGGGAAGGTGGCCGGGTGCGCGAACATGCTCGGGCCCGCGACCATCAGCCCGCTCACCTCGAACACCGCGCCGATCATGATGAACGCGGGGGAGTGCGCGGCCAGCCCGTAGACCGCGAAGCCGATCGAGTTGACCATGTGCCCCACCGCCACCGCGGTGTGCGTCGGCACCCGCAGGATGTAGGTGGTGATCTTCAGCTCGCAGGTGATCAGCACCAGCGAGCTGACGGTGAGCACCGCGCTGTACAGCCCGGTCGGGTAGTCGTCCGCCTTGATCTGGAGCGGCAGCGCGATCAGTGACTGCACGTAGGTGATCGTGCCGAGCAGGACCGCCGTCAGGTAGAACATGTACTTGCGGTCCCGCAGCATCGCGCGGTACGCGGCCCGCCCGGTGATCGGCGCCGGGGCGTCCGTGCCGTCCGCCGGGTCCGCTTCCTTGTCCTGCCTGGCGGCCTCCTGCGCGGCGATCACCGCGTGCTTGGGCAGCAGCGCGAAGGCCAGCGCCGCGTAGACCAGCGTGGTCGCGCCGTCGATCCAGAACAGCGCGTTCCAGTTGACCAGGATCAGCCCGGCCGCGAGCAGCGGCGCCAGCGCGGCCCCGGTGTTCAGCGCGATCCGCATCATCGAGAAGGCCATCACCTGGTGCCGCTCCGGCATCAGGTCGCTGAGCAGCACCGAGGCGGCCGGCCGGTACGCCTGGGCGAGCAGTCCCGCCAGCGCGACCACGACCAGCAGCGGGGCCAGCAGCCCCGAGCGGCTGAGCGCGGGGATCACTGCGACCAGCGGTCCCGAGCCGGCCATCGCCGCCACGATGGTGAACCGCGGACCGAACCGCTGGGTGGCCTCACCGCCCAGCATGGTGCCGAGGATCGTGCCCGCGCTGTACGCGACCAGGCACAGGCCCGCCGCGTCGACCGACAGGTGCCGGTGCGTCAGATACAGCACCAGGAACGTCTGCACGAACGCGCCCAGCTGGTTGACCAGTACGCCGCCGAGCAGATAACGCACCGGCATCGGGGTCGCCCTCAGCGTGTCCAGCACGCCTACCTGCGCCTCGTCCGTCATTTCACAGCCTCCCTCGCGGCTTCCGCCATCCGTCCTGCCACCAGCGGGGCCGAGGCGAACCCCGAGCCCCCGCAGGCCGTGCGCGCCCAGACCGCAGGACCCAGCCGGTCCAGCCGGGCGCCGCCGGTGTCCGGGTCGGCCGTGTAGTGGCACGCCTTGATCCCGACCACCTCGTAGCCGGCCGGGTCGCGCAGGATTCCCGCCGCCGCCAGCCGCTCCGCCCACGGCGTCTGGTCCTCGGCGCCCGCGCCGGTGCCGGCCACCTCGCGGCACACCGCGTCCGAGCTGATCTTGAGCAGTGTGCCGGCCACCGGCGGTACGACCCAGGCCCGTCCGTCCGCGCCGATCCCGCCCACCGCGGGCGCGTTCCGCCACAGGCGGGCCTGCCGCCGGGCCGCCCGCAGATAGACCATGGTCTGGCGGTGCAGCACCGCGGGCCGGCCGACCAGCTCCCGGGTCCACGGACCCGCCGCGACCAGCACCACGTCGCCGCCGACCACCTCGCCGCCGGCCAGCGTGACCTTGCCGGTGCCGGCGTCCACCGCCGCCACCGGGGAGTACGGCCGCAGCGCCGCCGCGGGCCGGGCCGCCAGCCACCGGGCGGCGGCCCGCAGCACCCGCCCGGCCAGCAGCACCCCGGCGGGCAGCTCCCGTACGCCCGTGGTGCCGGCCGGGAAGCCGAGCTGCGGCAGCGCGGAGGGGCCGACCGTCTCGACCGGCACCCTCGCCCGGGCCGCGAAGCGCGTCACCTCGGCCAGCCGCTCGCGCGGCCACGCCGTCACGACGCCGACCTGCCGGTAGAAGCCCGGGCCGAGCAGCGACTCCAACTCCTGCCACCTGCGGTGGGCCGCGCCCATCCGCCGGGTGGCCTCGTCGTCGCCCACCGCGAGGGTGCGCAGCGCCCGGTGCTGGTCGTACGAGCTGGCCGACGGGTCGGGGATCGCGCCCCGGTCGAGCACGGTCACCCGGTGGCCGGCCAGCACGCACTCCACCGCGGTCAGCAGCCCGGTGACGCCCGCGCCGACCACGACCACCTGTGCGGCGGCTGTCCTCGCGGTCACCGGGCGGTCCCGGTCAGCCGTGGCAGCGCGCGGGGCGTGACCTCGGTGGCCGGTGACGCGGCGGGGATGGTGAGGTCGGGCAGCGCCTGCCCGGCCAGGTCGATGAGCAGCGGCGCGGCGCAGCGCAGGAAGACGTCCACCTCGTGGCAGAAGTCGCCCGCGTCGGCGGCGGTCACCTCCCACCGGTCGAGCCGGGCCAGTTGCTCGGTCAGCGTGAAGGCCGCGGCGGTCAGGCTGAAGCGGCGCGTGTCGTAGCCGGCGCCGAAGCGCTCCGCGATCCGCGCGGCGGCCTCCCGGGAGCGCGCGGAGACCGGCAGCGGCCCGCCGCCGGTGAAGCTCCCGGCCTTGTCCGCCACCCGGTTCCACGGCTCGACCAGGCGGGACGCGGTCACCCGGTCCATCGCGTCACGGGTGAAGTTGGTGCGCTGGAAGTCGGGTCCCGTGGCGGCCAGGTAGAAGCGGATCAGGTCCCTGGGCACCTCGGCGGCCAGCTCGCGGCCGGTCACCACGTGGCCGCGGCTGCTGGAGAACTTGTCGTTGTCCAGCTCGTAGAACTCGTTCGTCACGAAGTTGTCGGGCAGCGTGTAACCGCCGAGCGCGATCAGCATCGCCACGCCCACCACCGCGAAGGCGAAGCCGGCGTCGGAGCCGGAGAAGAGGACGACCTTCGCGCCCGACTCGGCGAACCACAGCGCGTCGTCGCCGGCCGGCGTCTCGCCGCGCTGCTCGGCGGCCAGCGCGGAGCTGTGCATGCTCCAGGCGATGATCTCGGCGTCGGCGTAGATCACCTGTCCCGCGACCTCGGGGAAGGGCGCGGGGATGCCCCAGGAGATCGGCAGCGTGACCGGGTAGTCGGGCAGCGGCCGGGCCAGCAGCTCCTCGATCAGCCGGGCAAGGCGCGGCCGCATGGTGGGGGCGAGCCCGGCGAAGTATTCGGTCAGCGCCTCCCGGTGCTCCTCCAGCGGCAGCACCAGCACCTGCGTCTCGCGCAGTTCGACCACGTCGTCGGGCTCCAGCGTCGAGCGCGGGTCGATCAGCTCGGCCGAGGCGATCCAGTGGCCGCAGCCCTCGCACAGCCCCGCGCACCCCTCGGACAGGCAGACCGGGCAGCCGCCGCGGACATAGGCGTCGGTGAGGAATTCCCCGGTGCGCGCCACATACGGGAACGGCATCGCCCGCAGCCGCAGCCTGCCCGCGCTGTGCAGCCGCTCGAAGAGCTGCTGCACGCCCGCGACATACCGGTCGTCGAAGCGTACGAAGCCGTCCGGCTCGATCCCCACCGCCGCGAGCGTCCGCTCGACCTGCTCACCTGACCTGATCCGCAGCTCCTCGGGCGGCACACCCAGCCGCCTGGCGGTGGTCACGATGTAGTTCTGGGTGAAGTGCACGCCGGTCCCGAAGAGCACATCGCGGCCCGCGGCCCTGGCGTACCTGGCGCAGACGTCCGCGCTCAGGAAGGGGCCGGCCAGGTGGCCGAGGTGCAGATCGCCGTTGGCGGTCGGGCCGGGGGCGATCACCATCGTGCGTTCCATCAATCGGTCCTTTGTTCGGCAGCGGGGTGGACTTCTTGTGGGGTGCCGTGGAAATCGTCGAAAAGAGGGAGGGGCGGCGGAGTTTGCCGGAGCTTTTCCGGTCGGACGACTCCCTCGATTGATCCCACTCACACAGAGATAAACCCGTTTCGGCGCGCGATTCATCGATGGTGCGGCCACCGGTCGGTAAGTCCGGCGATGGACCTCATGAGGCTAGATTTCGCCAGTTCCCTATCGATAGGGGAACTCTTCCCGAGGACTGGGGAATCTGGACCGCCGCTGCCCGGGACGCCGGGGAAGACCGGGGCACCGTTCCGTGGCCCCGCCCGGCGGGTGGCCCGGGGGGCCGCCGGGCGCCCGTGCCGCGCCGGACGTCGGCTGAGGCCAGGCGCGGTACGGCGGTACCCGCGGTGCGGCCGGGATCACGGACGGGACACAAAATGTCGTCGGGATGTGTCATAGCACTGCTTTTCTTGCTCCGTTCATGATCGACCGGTCATATTCGGAAACCATATGAGCCGGTTTTCTTCCTACGATGGCCGGATGACACCTCCACCGGCTGCCCCTGTCGGCCTCCCCCCGCCCGCTTCCGCGCCGGGTCCGCGTGCCGGGTTGCGGCGGTTGCGGGCCGATCTGGCCGTGGCGGCCGGGGACTCCGGGTCCGTCGGGCTCGGCGCGTTTCCGATGGGTGTGGCCTTCGGGATACTGGTGGTGCATTCGGGGCTGGCGTGGTGGTGGGGAAGTGTATTTTCCGGGTTTATTTACGCGGGATCGCTCGAATTCCTCTTCCTCGGACTGGTCCTCACCGGCGCGTCGCTGGCCTCGATCGCGGTGACCGCATTCCTGGTGAACGTCCGGCATGTCTTCTACGCGCTGTCTTTTCCGCTGCACCGGGTCAACGGCCGGGCGGCGAAGGCGTACAGCACCTTCGCGCTGTCGGACGAGGTCTATGCGGTCACCGCCGGTGCGGCCGCACGGGACTTTACGAGCCGGCGCATTCTGTGGCTCCAGGTCTTCGTCCACCTGTACTGGGCCGGCGGCGTCACGGCCGGCGCCCTGGCGGGGGCGGCGATTCCCGCCGGGGTCGGCGGGCTGGACTTCGCGGTGACCGCGCTGTTCACCGTGCTGGCACTCGACGCCTTGCGCGCCCGCCCCGGGCCGGCCCCGCTGCTGGCCCTGGGGTGCGCGCTGGCCGCCAGGTTCGCGGCGCCCGGGCAGATGCTGCCGGTCGCCTTCGGGCTGTTCACCGCCGGGCTCGCGGCCCGCCACGCGGTCGTACGGAAGAGATCCGCCGATGCCTGACGCCCGCTATCTGGCCGCGGCCGTCGCGACCGCCGTGGCCGTCACCTGGGCGCTGCGCGCGCTGCCCTTCGCGGTCCTGGCGCCGCTGCGCTCCAGCCCGCTGGTCGGTTACCTCAAGGCGGCGATGCCGACCGGTGTGATGGTCGTACTCGCCGTCTACACCCTGCGCGACGTCTCGCCCCGGGCGGCGGACCGGGCCTGGCCGACGGTCCTGGCGCTGGCCTGCACGGTCGCGCTGCACCTGTGGCGGCGCAATGTCCCGCTGTCCATCGTGGCCGGCACCGCCGTCCATGTCGCCCTGGCCAGCGCGGTCTTCACGCACTGACGGGCGCTGAGGGCGCCGGCGCGCCCTGACGGAACCGGCGGCGCTGACACGCCCTGCCGCCGCTCGGCACCCCGCCCGCCACCGAAGCCGGGCGCGGCAGGGGCCGGGGCCTACGCGGCGTCCGCGGTGTGCCGGGTCGGCAGGAAGGTGACCATGCGGCGGCGCGGGTCGTGGGCCGGGGAGGACACCAGGGTCCGTACGTGCTGCGGGTGGCCGCCGACCGGCGGCACGATGATGCGGACCTGCCCGTCGTTGTGCAGGGTGACCCGGCTGGACTCGTCCACCGCGCGCCACAGCTCCGCCAGCTCCGGGTGGTCCTGGAGCTCGTCGATGACGCGGCGCAATTCCGCGCTGCGGGTGGTCTCCGCCTCCAGCCGCAGCTGGCGCAGGTAGGAGGTGGCCCAGCCGTCCTCCCACTCGCCGCACAGCCGGCGGGCGTACGGGCTGAACAGCACGAACCGCAGCAGATTGCCCGGGGCGGGCTCGCCGGCCGACAGGAAGAGCCGCTGCCAGGCGGTGTTGCTCTCCTCGATCCGCCAGCCCGCGTCGACGGCCAGCGAGGGCACGGGCAGGGCGCGCAGATAACTGGTCCAGCCACTGACCGCGTCCGGGTCGGGACGGCTCGGGCCGCGCGGCGGGAAGCCGCCGCTGGCGATGAACCACAGCTCGTCGCGCCGCGCCGAGCCGAGGTCGAGAGCCTCCGCGAGCGCGTCCAGCCGGTGCAGCGGAATCGGCCTGACGCCGCCCTCCCAGTCCTGGTACAGCCGGGTCGACACGCCCATGCACTGCGCCACGTCCGTCTGGCTCAGCCCGCCGCGGCGCTTTCCCGCCGGATGGGCCGTACGTTCCGCCGGACCGCTGTAGAGCTTGCGGGCCTGGCGCAGGAAGCCGTGGATCAGCGGCGGGGAACCCCCGTGATGCGGTGCCATGGACATCTCCCCCGAGATCCGGCCGAGGTGATGCAAACGCGTCACCGTTCGATTACTGGCCATTCGATGGTCTTGGCTCGCCGGGAGGGCTGTCAACCAACACCCTTGCCGCCTCTTTGACCTGCGGACTTGAGCGCGGACTGCGGAAATCCGAAACAACACTCCGCCGGACGGGACCGCACTTCACGCCACCGACCAGGAGGTTTGCGCCACCGGGCCGAATCGGCGCACTTGCGCCACGGCCCGCCAATGGGTCTGTCCACATTGGTACGTGTCCCATTTTGGACAACAGTCCACGCCGATAGACGAAGTGCCTGCTGGGCGCGGCTGCGCGGCCCGAATCGGCGGCCGACGGCCCAGATTACGCACCTTTGGGTTCGTAGCGGGAGGCACCTGACGTCGGGTACGAATTCTCGCGGCGGTACTCACCGCGGCGGAAACCCCGCCCGGATGGGTGCCGGAACACCACCCGCTCCCGATCGCGGCTTCCCGAGCCGCCGCGACCGGGCCCGCCGAGGGCCGCCGGCCCGCTCCGCCCGGTTCCGGGGGGGAGTCCTCGGCGGTGAGTGGGGGGCCGGCCTGGCCCGTCGGCCCCTCACCACCTCACGCGTTGTCGTCCCGGAGGTCGTCATGGCGTACCTGCCGTTCGTGGCACTGCCCGCACAAGCACTGCCCGGTGCGCCCGTGGGCCCCGCGGCGCCCGCGGGCCGGGCGGCCTTCGCCGCCGCGCCCGAGCCGCGCGGACTCATCGGGTTCGCCGCCGCGGACCCGGACGACACCCGGCGGCAGCTCGCCGCCCTGGTCGCCGCGCTGCGGACCGCGGAGCGGCACGCGACCGAACTGCTCGACGACTTCCCCGCCTCGCACCACGGCGACTACGCCGAGATGCTGGCGACCCTGGCCGACCTCGACACGGACCCCGGCCCCGAAGGCGACGGCGGTCCGCGTCCTGCGGACGCCGCGCCCGACCCCGCCGCCGCGGGCGCGGCGGTGCTCGCCTTCGAACGGGCCGTTGTCGACTTCTGCACCGACCTGGCACTCGGCGACGGCCGCCGCACCCGGGGCTTCGTCACGGCCGGCGGTTCCGAAGGGCTGCTGGTCGGGCTGCGCGCCGGGCGCGACGCGCTGCCGGGCGCCCCGCTGTACGTCTCCACCGCCGCCCACCACGAGGCGCGCGGCCACGCGCGGCGGCTCGGCATGGACGTGATCGAGGTGCCGTCCGGCACGGACGGCACCATGGACGCCGACGCCCTGCGGCTGCTGACGGCCGAACGGCCCGGCGGAGCGGTCGTGCTGGCCTCCATCGGCGGCGCCACGGCGGGCGAGGGCGGCGACGACGACCTGGCCGCGATACGGGCCGCGGCCACCCCGGCGGGACCCGTGCACATCCATGTGGACGCCGCCCACGCGGGCCTGCTCGCACCGTTCGCACCGCACCCGGTGCTGTGGGACCTGCGCGACGGCGCCGACAGCCTGTCGCTCACCGCGCACCGGCTGCTCGGCCTGCCCGTGCCGTGCGGGGTGGTGCTGGTCGGCGCCGGCCGCGCCCGCGCCGCCAGGGGCCACGGCTCCACCCCCAACCCGCTGGCCGTCGCGCTGCTGTGGGCGGCGCTGCGGGACCGCGGCTACGACGGGCTGCGCTCGCTGGTCCACGAGTGCTACGACACCGCCCGCTACGCCGCCGACCACCTCACCGCCGCCGGCTACCGCGCCACCCGCAGCGGGCACGGCCTGACCGTGCGCTTCCCCCGCCCGGCGCCCGCGGTGTGCACCCGCTGGCGGCTGTCCACCGAGGGCACGCACGCCCGGCTGTCCGTCCTTCCCCCGCTGACCCGCGCCTCGGTCGACGCGCTGTGCTACGACCTGTGTGCGGGGGCCGCGCCGCCGGCCGCCTCCTCCCGCCGCCCGACGTCCGGTGGCGGGTGCACCGCCGCGGTGTCCGCCGCACAGCGGGACGGCTGAGGTGACCGGGCCGCAAAGGAGCGAGGCCCTACCCGCGCCGGGTGGCACCGGGCCCGAGCGGCTGCTCCCGGTGGCCGTGCCCGTCATCCCGCCCGCCACCTCGCACTGGTCGGGCGACTGGTTCGGGCCGCCGCCGCGCGAGGGCGTGGGCGGCGCCGTCCCCCCGGTGAGCGTCGCCGTCCTGCCCGGCGGCACCGTGCACACCTGGGGCACCGTCATGTCGCAGGCCCGCGACCTCGCCGACGGCACGCACCCGGCCTGGTCGGCGGCGGCCTGGCAGGCCCGCGAGAACGGGCGGCCCACCCGGGTCGCCGTGGGCTATCCCGACGGCCGCGTGGAGGCCTTCCTGGTGGCCGCGGACGGCACGGCGCACCCGGTCGACGGCGCCCTGCTGCCGGTGCCCGCCCGGCGCACTCCCGACCCCTGCTGGGGCGACCCGGCGGGAATGCCGCACAAGGTGTGCGCGGCCGGGCCGGGACCCGGGGCGACAGCGGCGGCCGAGGCGGCGGCGCGCGACGCCGCGCTGGACGGCGACTGGGACGCGGCCACGCACTTCTACACCGTCGCCGCCGCCCGGCTGCACGGCGAGGGTTCGGCCGGCGCCGACCGGGTGGCGCGGCTGGCGGTGTCGGCGTGGCTGCGCACCGGCTCGCGGCCGTATTCGGCGACGCTCGGCTTCGCCCTGGTGCACCTGCTGATCTCGACCTTCCCGGGGCTGCCGGGGTCGATCGCCGCGCTGCTGCGGCGGCTGGCCGACCACCTGCCCGCGGCGGGCCGGCCGCCCGCCGCCGACCGGTGACCGGGGCCGGCCGCCGCCGCGCGCCGCGCGCGGGGACCGGCGTCACAAACTGGTGAACAGCCCGGCGAATTCCGCGTCGTTGGCGAGTTTCAGGCCCGCCTCGAAGCGGCTCGCGGCATGGACCCTTTCCATCAGCTTGGAAATCGCCCGCTGCACGGTGCGGCGGTGGACGCTGAGTTTGCGGGCGATCTGGTCGTCGCTCAGCCCGTCGGCCATCAGCCGGATGATCGCCCGGTCCTGGGCGGTGACCTCGCTGTGGCCGCCGCCGTCGTGCTGGGGGCCGTCGAGCATCGTCGCGCGCAGCCAGAAGTCCTCGTAGAGCGCCACGTACGACTTCACCAGGACCGCGCCGATGACCACCGCGAGCGAATTGCCCGGGTCCTCGGGGTCGGCGGCGAGCAGCGCGGTGTGCCGGTCGAAGATCAGCAGGTCGTAGGGCGCGTGGTCGAGCAGCCGCACCTCCACGCCCGCGGCCGTCATGTCCTGGAGATAGCGCACGTACTTCGGGGTGTGCAGGCACGAGCGCGGGTAGATCGCCCGCACCCGTACCCCGCGCGCCAGCATCTCCCGGTCCCGGCCGAGCGAGGACTCCAGGATGTGCATCGGCGGCATCGGCCCCGGGTGCATCGAGTCGCAGCAGATCAGCATCGACTCGTGCAGGTCGATCATCATCTGCTTCTTGTACGCGTCGCCGCCGAGGAAGCGCACCGCGACGTCCGCCGCGTCCTCCTGCGCGACGGCGGGCTGGTACACCGTCATCAGCGACCGCAGCACCTGCTGCATCTCCCGCACATCGCGCTGGTGTTCCACGGCGGCGGCCTGATACGCGTCCATCGCCCCGACGATCGCCGTGTGCGGCTCCACCGGTTTGACCGTGCCGCCGTCCTTCGCCCGCACCAGGCCGAGCTGCTCCAGCCAGCGCCAGCCGCCGGCCGCCCGCACCTCGTCAAGTCCCGCGGCCGCCCGCAGTTCCTCGGCCGACGCCCCGCCGTTCCTGCGCAGCTCCTGGTAGAGCGCGAGCGCGGCCTCTTCGTCCCGGCCGCCGCCGGTGTCGGGAAGCACCGTGTCCGTCCCCCTCACTGCACCGCGAAGGTCGTGGCGAACTCCGCGTCGTTGGCGAGCTTCAGGCCCGCCTCGAACCGGCTGGTGGCGTTCAGCCGTTCCATCAGCTTGGCGACCGCCCGCTGGACCGTGCGCCGGTGCACCCCCAGCTTGCGGGCGATCTGGTCGTCGCTGAGCCCGGAGGCCATCAGCCGGATGATGACCCGCTCCTGCGTGGTGATCTCGGTGTCCTCGGCATTGGTCGCGGACGCCCGCGCCAGCGTCTGGCCGCGCAGCCAGCAGTCCTCGTAGACCGCCAGGTAGGACCGCATCAGGGCGGCGCCGCGGATCACGATGACCGCCTCCGAGGGGCGCTCGGGGTCGGCGGCGAGCACGGCGGCGTCCCGGTCGAAGGTGAGCATGTCGAAGGGCGCGTGGTCGACCAGCCGCACCTCCACCCCCGCGTCCGCCAGATCGTGCAGATAGCGGGCGTACTTGGGGGAGTGCAGGCACGAGATCGGGTAGATCGCCCGGCTGCGGATGCCGCGGGCCATGATCGTGCGGTCGTGCTCCAGCGACGCTTCGAGGACCTCGATCGCCGGCATCGGCCCCGGGTGCATCGAGCCGCACGACTCGCGGGCCGCGTCGGTCAGGTCGAGCCGGGTGCGCTGCTTGCGCCGCGACCCGGTGATGAACTCCACCGCGACCTCGCTGGTCTCGCGCTGCACCGCGGGCCGGTAGACGGTGAGCAGCGCCTCGGTCACCCGCTGCAGCCGCACCCCGCTGCGCAACTGCTCGGCCGCGTTGGCCTGGTAGCCGTCCATGGCCCGGGCCAGCGCGGCATCCGGGTCGACGGCCTCGGCCACGCCGTCGCGCACCTGGATCAGGCCCAGTTCGTGCAGCCGGCGCCAGCCGCGGACGACGTGCGCGTCATCGAGGTCGGCGGCGGAATAGAGGTCCTCCCGCGGGATGCCGTCCTTCGTCCGCAGCGCCTCGTACAGCGCGAGCGCCGTGTCCTCGTCCCGCTGGGTGCTGACTCCGCCCGACGTGCCCGCTGACCCGGTCGGGCACGCCCCCTCACTCGGTACGGGAAGCATCTGCCTTCCTCCATAGGTGATCCGGCGGTCACTCGGATACCGGAGGGCGCCCCGTACGCCCGAGGTTCCCCGAAAACCTCAAGTATCTGTGCCTGCCACAGAGTGTCACGACGCAAGTATTACCCGCGAACGGAGCAGAACGTACCGGGTATCGGCAACGTGCGGCCGGCATGTGACAGATGCTGTTCCGATCGCCGGCCATATCGTGCCGGACCGGCCCCGGGTACGACGATGCCCGGGGCGCGGGGCGTCCCGGGCATGCGCTTCCCGCCGGTGCGGCCGATCGGACGGACCGGCGAGGGGTCAGAGGTCGAACTCCTGCGGGTTGAGGCCCACCGCGTAGCACGCCTCGCGCACCACGGCCTGCTCGGTCTTGTCGAAGTCGCCGTCGGCGCCGCCGATGACGATGCCGATCTGGATGACCGCGCGGGCCTCGGTCGGCTTCTTCTGCACCTTGGCGATCTCCTGGAGGATCGCCACCTTGCCGAAGGCGAAGTCGGCGGTCAGCTTGCCGAGGTAGTCCTCGAAACGGCGCTGGAGGTCCAGGGCCGGGAAATTCTGCAGCACCTCGTTGGTGCCGATCAGCGCGGCCACCCGCTGCCGCTCCGCCGGGTCGATGGACCCGTCGGCGGCGGCGACCAGCGCGCACATCGCCATGCTGGCGTCCCGGAAGGCGCCGCTCTTCAGGTCGTTCTTCTTGGCATTGAGCTGCGTCTGCATATTGCTCGCGGACTCTTTGAAGCGGTCCCACAGGGCCATCGGGGGTCTCCTCGCACAGGCGGTCGTTACGTTCCGAGAACTCTCCGGGAGCGTAAAGGAGTTCCCAAGCCGACCGGAACGCCCCCCGCCGCGGGTCAGGTGACCAGCACCACCTTGCCCATCGTGCCCCGCGACTCCAGCGCCCGGTGCGCCGCCGCCGCGTCCGCCAGCGGGTAGGTCTGCACGGCCGGTACGAGGCTCCCGTCCGCCGCCGCGGCCAGTGCCTCGGCCTCCAGCTCCCGCAGCGCCCGCGGGCTGCCGGTGAGCTTCCCGAGCGCCGGTCCCACCAGGGTGCGCGACTCCACCCCGAGCGCGTCCAGCTCCCCCGCCCCGAATTCGGCGGGGCCGCCCGCCGCCCACCCGTACACCAGGTGCCGCCCGCCCGGCGCCAGCAGCCGTACCGCCTCCCGGGCCGGCTCGCCGCCGACCGCGTCGAAGACCACCGTCGCCGGCCGCTCGGCCCCCAGCGCCCGCCGTACGGTCCCGGTCCAGTCCGGCTCCCGGTAGTCCACGGCCAGGTCCGCGCCCAGCGCCCGTACCCGCTCGGCCTTGCCGGGGCCGCCCGCCGCCCCGACGACGCTCGCGCCGAGGCGTACCGCGTACTGCACCAGCAGGGTGCCGATGCCGCCGGCCGCGGCGAGGACCACGGCGGTGTCGTCGGGTCCCAGCGCCGACAGCCGCAGGACGCCCATCGTCGTACGCCCGGTGCCGATCATCGCGACGGCGGCCGGGAGGTCCAGCCCGTCGGGTACGGCGTGCAGCCGGGCGGTGTCGGCCACCGCCAGCCCGGCGTAACCGCCGGGCACCGTCCCGAGGTGGGTGACCACCCGCCGCCCCAGCCACTGCGGGTCGGCGCCGGGGCCGAGCGCGTCCACCGTCCCGGCGACCTCACGCCCCGGAACGGTCGGCAGGTCGGGCAGCGCCATCGGCCCGCCGTACTTCCCCGCGCGCAGCATCGTGTCCACCAGGTGCACCCCGGCCGCGCCGACCGCGATCCGCACCTGCCCGGGACCAGGCACGGGGTCGGCGACCTCCTCGTACCGCAGATTCTCCGGCGGTCCGAAGGCGTGCAGTCGTACGGCATACATGGCGGGGCCTCCCGGGCTGACGGCAATGCCCCCACCCAACAGCGCCGGGGGGTCCCGCGGGCAATCGGCGATTCGACCTAGTCCCCGCGCCCTACCCGCCCCCCGGCCCGTGGCGCCTCAGACCCGCGGGAAGCGGAAGAGCAGGTCCCACACCACCGGGTTGCGCCCCAGGCCCTCGTGCATGTCGCTGAGGTCGGCGACCACGTCGTGCAGGAAGTCCCGTGCCTCGCGGCGCAGTTCGGCGTGGCGCACGGGAAGCGGCGGCTCGTACGGCAGCCAGTCCGCGGTCACCTCCACGAAGCCGAAGCGGCGGACGAAGCGCAGCCGGTCGGTGGACTCGGTGAAGTCCAGCTCGGCGTGCTGCGGCCGGGACGCCCGGCCGCCCGCCGGGTCGCGGTCCAGCCGCTCGGCGATGTCGCACAGCGCCCACGCGAAGTCCAGCACCGGCACCCAGCCCCAGGCGGTGGACAGCTCCCGCTCGCCCTCGGCCAGATAGACGTCGCCGCAGAAGAGGTCGTGCCGCAGTGCCCGTACGTCCGCCGTGCGGTAGTCGGTCTGCGGCGGGTCGGGGAAGCGTCGGGAAAGGGCGTAGCCGAGGTCGATCACCCGGCGATCGTCCCAGATTGTACGAAGGCCCCGCGAAGGCCGTCCACGGGCCTTCGCGGGGCCGGCCGCCGTACAGGCGTCAGAGCGAGACGCCGAAGTCCGTGGCGATGCCCACCAGGCCGGACGCGTAGCCCTGGCCGACCGCGCGGAACTTCCACTCGGCCCCATTGCGGTACAGCTCGCCGAAGACCATCGCGGTCTCGGTGGCGGCGTCCTCGCTGAGGTCGTAACGGGCGATCTCGGCGCCGCCCGCCTGGTTGATGATGCGGATGTACGCGTTCCGCACCTGGCCGAAGTTCTGGCTGCGGGTCTCGGCGTCGTAGATGGACACCGGGAAGACGATCTTCTCGATGTCGGCCGGCAGGCCGGCCAGGTTGACGTTGATGGACTCGTCGTCGCCCTCGCCCTCGCCGGTGCGGTTGTCACCGGTGTGCACGATGGTCTGGTCGGGCGTCTGCTTGTTGTTGAAGAAGACG
The DNA here is from genome assembly GCF_036227245.1 of Streptomyces sp. NBC_01477. Taxonomy (GTDB): domain Bacteria; phylum Actinomycetota; class Actinomycetes; order Streptomycetales; family Streptomycetaceae; genus Actinacidiphila. The sequence continues at coordinate 3,819,312 of NZ_CP109445.1, read as the reverse complement.
AAGTGGCCGTCGGAGTAGACCTTGCCGCCCGCGTTGACCGCGATGGCGCTCGCGTCGAGGTCGAAGTCCGTGCCGGTGGTGGTACGGACGTCCCAGCCGAGGCCGACCGTCACTGCCGTCAGTCCGGGCGCCTCTTTGGTCAGCGAGACGTTGCCGCCCTTGGACAGGCTTACCGCCATGGGAAGTCCCCTTATGTCTGGTCGTAGATGTTGGCGTCGAAACTACCGTCATCCCCCTGAACGCGGACCGGCGCTGCCGTGGTTCCGCATTCCGGGTAAATCCCGTGACTGCGGGGCGGTCGGCGCGGGATCATAGGGGCATGTCCGGGCCACTGATCATCCGCGGTTCCGTCTCCGTGCCGGAGGCGGAGCTCCAGTGGCGTTTCTCCCGCTCGTCGGGACCGGGCGGCCAGCACGTGAACACCACGGACAGCCAGGTCGAGCTGCGCTTCGACCTCGGCGCGACCGAGGCGCTGCCGCCGGTGTGGAAGCGCAGGGCGCTGGAGCGCCTCGAAGGGCGGCTGGTCGGCGGTGTGATCGCCGTTCGGGCGTCCGAGCACCGTTCCCAGTGGCGCAACCGCGAGGCCGCGGCGGCGCGGCTGGCCGCGCTCCTGGCCGAGGCGACGGCGCCGCCGCCGAAGGTGCGGCGGCCGACGAAGATCCCGCGCGGCATCAATGAGCGGCGGCTCCGGGGCAAGAAGCGCCGCAGCGAGACCAAGCGCGGGCGCAGCGGCGGCAGCTGGGACTAGCCCCGGGCTTGTCCCGGGCGCGCGGGCCGGTGCGGAGCCGGTGCGCGGGAGGCGGTCGCGCGCCGGGCTAGCGCAGGAAGCGGTAGCGGCCGCGGAAGTACGTCAGCGGTCCGCCGTCGGCGCTGGGGGTGCGGGCGGCGATCACCCGGGCCACCACGAGCACATGGTCGCCGGCCGGCACGCGCTGCGCGGTCTCGCACTCCAGTATCGACAGGGCGCCGCCCAGGATCGGGGCGCCGGAGTGCTCGCCGCGGTAGTAGGAGATGTCCTCGAAGAGCAGCCGGTCGCTGATCCGCCCGCGCAGCGCGAACCGCCCGGCGATGTGCCGCTGGCTCTCGCTGAGCACGGAGGCGGCCCAGCGGGGCTGCCGTTCGAGCAGCTCGTCCATCCGGGACCCGGTCCGGATGCTCACCAGCACCATCGGCGGTTCGAGGGAGACGGACATGAAGGCGGTCGCGGTCATGCCGACGTCCTCGCCGCGCGGCCCGTCGTCCGGGTCGTGCGCGGTGATGAGGACGACGCCCGCGCTCAGGCGGGTCATCGCGGCGCGGAAGGCATCGGTGTCGACGGTCTGGGCCATGGTGCTCCCAGGATGCCGGTCTGGTGAAGTGTGAAGCACGTCAATCACGTTACGGGTCGGTATGAGGATGCGGATAGGGCTGTGTCCGCTGTCATATCCGGACCTCTTCCTCAGCCCAGAGCTGAACCCTCCGTATTCACGCGCTTACCGGATGATGTGACTTGAGTCACAAGCAGCAGTAATTGTTGACCCTGTGTACCGACGGCACAGCTCGCTGTGATTCAGTGGCCGGTGTAAACCGGTGCCACCGGTGTCATCGGATGTATCGCAAAGATCACGGGAGTTGCTGTCGAGGGCGCGGAGAGGGGCATGGATACCGAGTCGGAGCCGTATGTCCGCCTCGCGACCTTGCGTCAGCTGCACCAGGTCGTGGCGGACCTCAACACCGCACGCAGTCTTGCCGACACCCTGCAGGCCGTCGCCGACGGGGTGATCAAAGGGCTGGGCTACGACTTGGCGGCCGTCAACCTCGTACGGCCCGACGGCGACCTGGTGGTGGCGGCGTTCGCCGGCAGCACGGCGGGCGAGGCGCTGCTGTCCGGCAAGGTCGGCCCGCGCGCGTCCTGGGAGCGGCGGCTCACCATGGGGCAGCGCTGGGGCTCGCTGCGCTTCATCCCGCACACCGAGGGCTGGGTCCTCATCGACGACGACGTGCCGCAGTGGCACACCGAGGGCCCGCTGCCGCGCTTCCCCGACGAATGGCACCCCGGCGACCGCCTCTACGCCCCCATGCAGTCCTCGCAGAGCGGCGGCGGCGAACTCATCGGCGTGATATCCGTCGACCGCCCCTCCAGTGGCCGCCACCCCGGCCCGTGGGGCTGCGAGGCGCTCCAGATGTACGCCTTCCAGGCCGGCATCGCGATCAGCAACGCCCGGCTGCGCGCCAACATGCAGCGCGCCCTGGTCCGGCTGGAGCGCGACCAGCAGGCGCTGCGGGCCAGCGAGGAGAGCTTCCGGCAGGCCTTCGAGTACGCGCCCAGCGGTATGGCCATCGCCGAGATGGGCGGCGACCAGCACGGCAAGCTGCTGCGGGCCAACGACGCGCTGTGCCGCCTGCTGGGGCGTACCGCCTCGGTCATGCGGCGCTACTCCTTCTCCGACCTCGTCCACCCCGAGGACGTCGGCCTGCTGCTGCGCACCTCGGCGGAAGGCGGCCGGGCCGAACTGCGGCTCGCCCGCCGCGACGGCACCTACGTCTGGGTCTCGCTGCGCAATTCCGTGGTCGCCGACACCACCGACGGGCCGCGCTTCCTGCTCACCCACGTCGAGGACATCGAGGAGCGCAAGGGCCGCGAGCTGCAGCTCGCCCACCGCGCCAGCCACGACTCGCTCACCGGCCTGCCCAACAGCGCGGAGCTGCGCGCCCGGCTGTCCTCCCGGCTCTGTTCCCGCCCCCAGGACAAGGACGCGGCGGCCCTGGCCGCGGAGGTGCAGGGACCCGACGAATTCGCCTTCAGCTACGGCTACGGGCCCGAGGAACTGGCCGCGCCGCTCGGCGCGATCGGCTACGACTCGCACATCCACTCGGTCGCGCCCGACGAGAAGGACGCGGCGCCGGGCAAGGGGCTCGCCGTCCTCTTCTGCGACCTGGACGGCTTCAAGTCCATCAACGACCGCTTCGGCCACCACACGGGTGACGCCGTCCTCATCGAGGTCGCCCGCCGGCTCACCGGCGCGGTCCGCGACGGCGACACCGTCGCCCGGCTGGGCGGCGACGAATTCGTCGTCCTGGCCGACGGGCTCGCCCCCGCGGACGCGGCCGACCTCGCGGTGCGGCTGCGGAACGCGATCATTCCGCCCATCCGGGTGGACGGCCGCGCGGTGCGCGTCGGCGCGAGCTTCGGCATCGGCTGGGCCGGGTGCGGGATGACGGCGGAGGAAGTGCTGCACTCGGCGGATCAGCGGATGTACATCGAGAAGCGCAGCCGGTCGGCTTCCGCCCGCCCCAACCACCGCCGCGCCGGCTGATCCTCAGCCTCAGCCGGCCCCTCCCCGCACCCGGGGGTGATCGCCCCTTGCGGTGGCGCTGCTTCTTTCCCACCGCCGCGGTTCCCCGCGCTCCTGATCACTGCCCTCCGCGGCGCAGGAACCGAGCCCCGCGGGGGCGCGGGGAACTGCGCGGCCAGCCGAAGCGCACCGCACGTGCGACGCGCCACGGCAAGTGGCACCCACCTGGGGGCGCGGGGAACTGCGCGAACGACGCACCCTAGGTGCGAGAAGGCCACCGCACGTGGCAACGCCGAAGGGGCGCTGGGGGTACCCCCGGGCGAAGCTCTGGGGGCGGAACTGCGAGACGAGCCCCGGCGGGCCGCGGGCGACAGGCCACCGCACGTGGCAATCCCGAAGGGGCGCGGGCCGCGGCGCCGGGAAAGGGGCGAGGCCACCGCGAGCGGCACCCCCTTACCTCCGGAGGAGAAGCTTGCCGGTCGTCGTCCGGGACTCCACCAGCCGGTGCGCCGCCGCCGCGTCCGCGAGGGCGAATTCCGCGGTGACCGGCAGCTCGACGCCCCCCTCGCTCACCGCCTGGAACGCCGCCCCGGCCAACTGCCGCAGGCGCCGCGGGTCGGCCGCGGCGAGCCCCATCAGGGAGAAGCCGGAGACGCTGAGCCCGGTCGGGTAGACGTCGGCGGGGCTGATCTGCCAGGGCGCGGCGGAGCCGGAGTTGCCGAAGGAGACCAGCCGCCCGAAGCGGGCCGTGACGGCGAGCGTACGGCGGAAGTTGTCGCCGCCGATCGGCTCCAGCGCGATGTCCACGCCCCGCCCTCCCGTGACGGCCTGCACCTCGGTGTCGAAGCTCTCCGCCAGGAACACCTGGTCGTAGCCGGACTTGAGCGCGTGCGGCGCCTTGTCGAGGCTGGAGACGACACCGTAGACGGCGCTGGCCCCGCCGAGCCTGGCGAGCTGGCCGGCCACCGTGCCGACGCCGCCGGCCGCGCTGTGCACGAGGACGGTGTCGCCCTCGCGCAGCCGCGCGATGTCGTGCAGCAGGGCGTAGGCCGTGGGCAGCACACTCGGCAGCGTCGCGGCGGTGCGCAGGTCGAGACCCTTGGGCACGGGGAAGGTCGTGGCGGCGGGGGCCACGGCTATCTCCGAGTAGCCGCCGCCGGGCATGAAGGAGGTGACCTCCTGGCCGGGAACGAACGCGGTGACGTCCTCGCCGACCGCCAGGACCCGCCCGGAGACCTCGAGTCCCGGGCGGAAGGGCAGCGCGTCCACGCGGTAGCCCTCGGCTCTGGCCAGGACATCGGCGAAGTTGATGCCCGCGTAGGCGACGTCGATGGTGACCTCGCCAGGTCCCGGTGCGGGCTCCGGCAGGTCCACCAGGTGCAGCACCTCGGGTCCGCCGAGCTCCTCGAAGATCATTGCGCGCATGGCGCTTCCCCCTAGCTGTTCAATGAAAAGCGAACACCGGTGAGTGTATGGTTCTGGTCGAACACTCGGCAACCCGGATCTGATTCCGTTCGTACCCACGGGAGGACGTCATGACCGCACCGCGGACGCGCCGGGCGGCCCCGGACCACATCCATCCGGAGGACGTACCCCTTCTGGCCGCGCTTAGTGCTCTCGCCGACCCCGTACGTCTGCTGCTGGTACGCGAGTTGGCCGGATCGGCCGACTGGGAGCGCGCCTGCGGGTCCTTCGACGTACCGGTCGGCAAGGCGGCGCTCAGCCACCACTTCGCCACGCTGCGGGCCGCGGGCCTGGTCGAGCAGCGCGACGCGGGGCCGAAACGGCTCAACCGGCTGCGCAGGGCCGAATTCGACGCGCGCTTCCCCGGACTGCTGGATGTGGCCCTGCGGCCTGACCCGGACCCGGACCCGGACCCGGACCCGGACCCCGAGCCCGAGCCCGAGCCCGAGCCCGAGCCGTAGCGGCCCCGCTCAGAGGCCGCCGCCGCCCGCCCTGACCAGGCCGGACTCGTAGGCCAGCACCACCGCCTGCACCCGGTCGCGCAGATCCAGCTTGGTCAGGATCCGGCCCACATGCGTCTTCACCGTGGCCTCGGACAGCACCAGCTTGCGGGCGATCTCGCCGTTCGACAGGCCCTGCGCCACCAGCAGCAGCACCTCGCGCTCGCGGTCGGTGAGCTTGTCCAGCTCCCGGTGCCGCGGCTCGGAGCCCGCTGCGGGCAGCATCGGGGTGAACCGGTCGAGCAGCCGCCGGGTCGTACTCGGCGCGACGACCGCGTCACCGCTGTGCACCGCCCGGATCGCGCCCAGCAGTTCGTCCGGCGGCACGTCCTTGAGCATGAAACCGGCCGCCCCCGCCCGCAGCGCGGCGAACGCGTACTCGTCCAGGTCGAAGGTGGTCAGTATCAGCACCCGCGGGCCGCCGTCGTCCCGGCCGCGCTCACCGCCGCAGATCCGGCGGGTCGCCTCGACGCCGTCCATCCGCGGCATCCGCACATCCATCAGCACCACGTCCACCCGGGTGGCGCGCAGCACCTCGAGCGCCTCGGCGCCGTCGCCCGCCTCGGCGACGACCTCCATGTCCGGCTGCGCGGCCAGCACCATACGGAAGCCGGTACGCAGCAGCACCTGGTCGTCCACCAGCATGACGCGGATCGCCATCGGATCCCTCTCCTGTTTCGTCCTGCCCGGCCGCTGTCAGCGGCCGGTACGCAGCGGCAGCACCGCGCTGATGCGGAAACCGCCGCCCGGGCGCGGCCCGGCGTCCAGCGTGCCGCCGACCATGCCGATCCGCTCCCGCATGCCGATCAGGCCCTGCCCGAGCCCGTCCCTGCCGCCCTGCTCGTACAGCTCCTCGGGCCCGCCCCGCCCGTCGTCCTCGATCAGCAGGTCGAGCGCCGCGTCCCCGAACCCCAGCAGGACGCTGGCGCTCGCCCCGTCCCCGCCGTGCTTGCGGACATTCGTCAGCGCCTCCTGCACGATGCGGTACGCCGTCAGCTCGACGCCGCTCGACAGCGGCCTGGCCTGGCCGGCCACCTCGAACCGCACCGGCAGCCCGGCCCCGCGCACCTGGTCGATCAGATCCGCCAGCTGGTCCACCCCGGGCTGCGGCACGTACTCCCCGCCCGCGTCGTCCCCCGCCCGCAGCAGCCCCAGCAGCCGGCGCATCTCGGCGAGCGCCTGGCGGCCGGTGCTGGAGATCGTCGAGAGCGCCTGCTTGGCCTGGTCGGGCGCGACATCCAGCACATATGCGGCGCCGTCCGCCTGCACCACCATGACCGACACATTGTGCGCCACGACATCGTGCAGCTCCCGCGCGATGCGCGCCCGCTCCGCGGCCACCGCCGCCTTCGACTGCGCCTCCCGCTCCCGGTGCAGCCGTTCCGCCCGCTCCTCCAGCTGTGCGTAATACGCCCGCCGGGTGCGCAAACGGTCGCCGATCACCCACGCCAGGGCGAAGATCACCGTCAGGAAGAAGGTCTGGAGCAGCGTCGTCCAGATCGTCGAATACTGGTCGTGCGGCGGCCACCGCACCATGGCGACGGGCGTCGCCAGCAGCCCGGCGGTCAGCGCCAGCCGGGACGACCAGCGGGCGCCGTTCGACGCGCACGTGTAGATGATCACCAGCATCGCGGCGTCGCCGGGATTGGGCGCCCGCACGTCCAGCGCGAGCTGGGCCACGCCTGCGCCGATCGCCAGCAGCAGCATCCGCTCCGGGCTGCGCCGCCGCAGCGCCACGACGGCGGCGAGTGCGAGCGACACCGGGACGACGGCGGCGCGGGTCACCACCGAAGGGAAGTCGTCCGCGGCGATCCATACCGCGCACACCGCGAGCAGGACGACGGCCCAGAAGCTGTCGACCCACGTCGGGTGCTTGCGGAAGAATTCGTAGACGCGCTGCACATAGCCCAGCGTAGGTACCGCATCGCGTCCCGGGGTCAGCCCCGGGAGCGATCTCCCCATACGCCCCAGGGTGGACACCCACCCCCGGCTCTGAGGGTGCCCGCCCCCCAGAGCCGGCCGTAACGACCCCTTTGCGGCCCTCCCAGCCGCAGTTCCCCGCGCCCCTGAAAACGCCCGCCCGCTGCGGAAGAGGAACCGCGCCCTGTCAGGAGACGCCGGGGACACCCCCGGGCGAAGCTCTGGGGGGCGGACTGCGCGCCCCAGCCGAGACGCCGCGGCCGACAAGTACGCGCCGCAAGTGGCACCCACCTGGGGGCGCGGGGAACTGCGCGGGCAACCACGACGCACCGTACGTGTGAAGCGCCACCGCAAGTGGCACCCACCCGGGGGCGCGGGGAACTGCGCGCTCAGCGGAGACGGCGCGGCCGACAAGTACGCGCCGCAGGGCGCACCCACCTGGGGGCGCGGGGAACTGCGCGGGCAACCACGACGCACCGCATGTGTGAAGCGCCACCGCAAGTGGCACCCACCTGGGGGCGCGGGGAACTGCGCGGCCCGCCGAAGCGCACCGCAAGGTGCGAAGGCCCACCGCGAGGGGCAAGCACGCAGGGGCCCGGGCCCCACCCCGGAGCGCACCGCGAAGGAGTTCGCGTACGATTGACGAGAAGTGACCCCACAGCGGGAGGCGTAATGGTGGAGGAACGGCCCGGCCGTCTGACCGTAGGCGTCGTGGGAGCCGGGCGGGTGGGACCCGCCCTGGCCGCTGCCCTGGGGATGGCCGGGCACCGCCCCGTCGCCGCCTCGGGCGTGTCGGAGGCGTCCAGGCGCCGCGCCGAGGTCCTGCTGCCCGGCGTACCAATGATGGAGCCGGGCCAGGTGATGGCCGCGGCCGACCTCGTCCTGCTGACCGTCCCGGACGACGCGCTGCCCGCCCTCGTCGTCGGCCTCGCGGAGACCGGCGCCGTACGCCCGGGGCAGCTGCTCGTGCACACCTCGGGGCGGTACGGCACCGCCGTGCTGGACCCGGCGCTGCGCGCGGGCGCGCTGCCGCTGGCGCTGCACCCGGCGATGACGTTCTCCGGCAGCCCGGTGGATGTGCAGCGGCTGGCCGGCTGCTCGTTCGGGGTGACCGCGCCGGGGGAACTGCGGCTGGCGGCCGAGGCGCTGGTCATCGAGATGGGCGGCGAGCCCGAGTGGGTGGAGGAGCAGGCCCGCCCGCTCTACCACGCGGCGCTGGCGATCGGCGCGAACCACCTGGTGACGCTGGTGGCCCAGGCCAGGGACCTGCTGTCGGCGGCGGGCGTCGCCGAGCCCGGCCGGATGCTCGGCCCGCTGCTGGGCGCGGCCCTGGACAACGCGCTGCGGGCCGGTGACGGCGCCCTGACGGGACCGGTGGCCCGCGGCGACGCGGGCACGGTCGCCGCCCACCTGCGCGAGCTGCGCGAGCACGCACCCGAGACGGTGCCCTCCTACGTGGCGATGGCCCGCGCGACCGCCGACCGCGCCCTGGCCAACGGCATGCTCAAGGCCGAGTACGCGGAGGCGCTGCTCGGCGCGCTGTCCGACGAGCCCACCCAACGAGACGGGGGCACCGCATGACCGAGGTTGTCCATCACGCCAAGGACCTGGCACCGGCCGGGGCGGTCGTGATGACGATGGGGGCGCTGCACGAGGGGCACGCCTCACTGATCCGGGAGGCCCGTGCACAGGCCGGCACCAGTCCGGTCACCGTGACGGTCTTCGTCAATCCGCTCCAGTTCGGGCCGAACGAGGACCTGGCCCGCTACCCGCGCACCCTCGACGCGGACGTCGAGATCGCCGCACGGGCCGGCGCCGACGTGGTCTTCGCCCCGGACGTGGACGAGGTCTACCCCGGCGGCCAACCCCAGGTGCGGATCGCCGCCGGGCCGATGGGGGAGCGGTTCGAGGGGGCGTCGCGCCCCGGGCATTTCGACGGGATGCTGACGGTGGTGGCGAAGCTGCTGCATCTGACCTGGCCCGCGCGGGCGGTCTTCGGGCAGAAGGACGCGCAGCAGCTCGCCCTGATCCGTCGCATGGTGACGGATCTGAATTTCCCGGTGGACATCGTGGCGGCCCCGACCGTGCGCGAGCCGGACGGCCTGGCGATGTCCAGCCGCAACCGCTATCTGTCGGACCTGGAGCGGGAGTCCGCCCGCGAGCTGTCCAGGGCCCTTTTCACCGGCCGTGAGGCCGCCCCCCGCGGCCCGGCCGCGGCAGTACGCGCGGCCAGGGTGATCCTGGACCACGCGGCCTCGCTGGACCCGCCCGTCGCCGTCGACTACTGCGCCCTGATCGACCCCGCGGACTTCACCGAAGCCGCGCCGGACCACACAGGCCCCGCCGTGCTCGCCGTGGCCGCGAAGATCGGTGCCACCCGGCTGATCGACAACATCCCGCTGGAATTCGGAGCCGCGCAATGAACGCATCTGGAGCCGGCAGCAGCACCGGCATACGCCTGCACGCCCCCGCGCCCGGCTGGGCGATCAGCGCCGACGTGGTCGTGGTCGGATCGGGCGTGGCAGGACTGACCGTGGCGCTGCGCTGCGCCGCCGCGGGCGCCAAGGTCATCGTGGTGACCAAGGCGCATCTGGACGACGGGTCGACGCGCTGGGCGCAGGGCGGCATCGCCGCGGCCCTGGGCGACGGCGACACCCCTGAGCAGCATCTGGACGACACCCTGGTCGCGGGCGCGGGACTGTGCGACGAGGAGGCGGTCCGCACCCTGGTGGTCGAGGGCCCCGACGCCTTGCGGCGGCTGATCGCCACCGGCGCCCGCTTCGACACCGACCCGGCCAGCGGCGAGATCCTGCTGACCCGCGAGGGCGGCCATCACCGGAGCCGTATCGCGCACGCGGGCGGCGACGCGACGGGCGCGGAAGTCTCCCGCGCCCTGATCGACGCGGTAAGGGCCGCGGGCAGTGCCCGGGACGGCGGCCCGAACCTGGAGCTGATCGAGAACGCGCTGGTCCTCGATCTGCTGAACGACGCCGAGGGCCGCACCGCGGGCGTCACCTTGCACGTGATGGGCCAGGGCCGCCGCGACGGTGTCGGCGCGGTCCACGCGCGGGCCGTGGTGCTGGCCACCGGCGGCATGGGCCAGGTCTTCTCCGCGACCACCAATCCCGCGGTGTCGACCGGCGACGGCGTGGCCCTGGCGCTGCGGGCGGGCGCCGAGGTCAGCGACATCGAATTCGTGCAGTTCCACCCGACCGTGCTGTGGCTCGGCCCGGACGCGGAGGGCCAGCAGCCGCTGGTGTCGGAGGCGGTGCGCGGCGAGGGCGCGCATCTGGTCGACGCCGACGGTGTCCGCTTCATGGTCGGGCAGCACGAGCTGGCCGAACTGGCGCCGCGCGACATCGTCGCCAAGGGCATCACGCGGCGGATGCAGGAGACCGGCGCGCAGCACATGTACCTGGACGGCCGGCACTTCGGCCCGGCGATGTGGGCCGAGCGCTTCCCGACCATCCTGGCCGCCTGCCGCGCGCACGGCATCGACCCGGTGACCGGGCTGATCCCGGTGGCCCCCGCGGCGCACTACGCCTCCGGCGGCGTCCGCACCGACCTGTACGGGCGCACGACGGTGCCCGGCCTCTACGCGTGCGGCGAGGTCGCCTGCACCGGGGTGCACGGCGCCAACCGGCTGGCGTCCAATTCGCTGCTCGAGGGCCTGGTCTACGCCGAGCGCATCGCCGCCGACGTGCTGGCCGACCGCAGCGGGCCGCCCGCGGCGCCGGTGGTCCCCGAGCCGGGCGGCTCCCCGCTGCTGGCCTCCGAGGCCCGTTTCGAGGTGCAGCGCATCATGACCGCGGGCGCGGGGGTGCTGCGCAGCGCGGAGTCCCTGACGGTGGCGGCGGGCGCGCTGGAGCGGCTACACACCGCGGCGGTGGAGGCGTACGACAGGGAAGGCAAGACGGCCGAGCCTTGCGTGGAGACGTGGGAGTCCACCAATCTGAGTCTGGTCGCCCGCGTCCTGGTCGCCGCCGCCCGGCGCCGCGAGGAGACCAGGGGCTGCCACTGGCGCGAGGACCGGCCGGACCGCGACGACCACGGCTGGCGGCGGCACCTCGTCGTACGCCTCACCCCGCACCGCACGCTCGACGTCCGCACCACGCAGGGCCCGGACTTCCCGCCGGTCCGCTCCGCGCGGGCGGCGGCCGTCGTCGGGGATGATGGGGCGGGGGACGTACGGGCCGCGCGCCCGTAGCCCCCGCCCGGTACCCCGTACCGCCCCGGCACCGCCTCAAAAGGAGCACCAGTGACCAGCCCCGACCGCCCGCAGCCCGTCGCCCTCCCGCTGCCGCAGTTCGGCCCGCCGGACGAGGCGAGCGGCGGTGGCGGCTGCGGGGACGGCTGCGGCTGCGGCGCGGACGGGCAGTACGGGGAGGAGTACGGGATCGACCCGCTGGAGTGCGGCCTCGACCCCGACCTGGCCGGGCTGATCGCCGACGCCGGCCTCGACCCGATCCAGGTCGAGGACATCGCGCACATGGCCATCGAGGAGGACCTCGACCAGGGCGTGGACATCACCACGGTCGCGACTGTGCCCGAGGAGGCCCTCGCGGTCGGCGACTTCACCGCCCGCGAGGCCGGTACGGTCGCGGGCCTGCGGGTCGCGGAGGCGGTGCTGTCGGTGGTGTGCACCGACGAGTTCGAGGTCGAGCGGCACGTGGAGGACGGCGACCGGGTCGCGGCGGGCCAGAAGCTGCTGACCGTACGCACCAGGACCCGCGACCTGCTGACCGCCGAGCGCAGCGCGCTCAACCTGCTGTGCCGGCTGTCCGGCATCGCGACCGCCACCCGCGCCTGGGCGGACCTGCTGGAGGGCACCAGGGCGCAGGTGCGCGACACCCGCAAGACCACCCCGGGCCTGCGGGCGCTGGAGAAGTACGCGGTGCGCTGCGGCGGCGGCGCCAACCACCGCATGTCGCTGTCGGACGCGGCCCTGGTCAAGGACAACCACGTGGTGGCCGCCGGCGGTGTCGCCCAGGCCTTCAAGCTGGTGCGGGAGGAATTCCCCGAGGTGCCGATCGAGGTCGAGGTCGACACCCTGCACCAGGTGCGCGAGGTGCTGGACGCCGGCGCCGACCTGATCCTGCTGGACAACTTCACCCCGGCCGAGACCGCGGAGGCCGTCGCCATTGTCGGCGGCCGGGCCTTCCTGGAGTCCTCGGGCCGGCTCACCCTGGAGACCGCCCGCGCCTATGCGGAGACCGGCGTCAACTTCCTGGCGGTGGGCGCGCTGACGCACTCCTCGCCGATCCTGGACATCGGTCTCGACCTGCGAGCGGAAGCGTAGAGGCGGATGCTGCTCACCATCGACGTCGGCAACACCCACACCGTCCTCGGACTCTTCGACGGCGAGGAGATCGTCGAGCACTGGCGGATCTCCACCGACGCGCGGCGCACCGCGGACGAGCTGGCGGTGCTCCTCCAGGGCCTGATGGGCATGCATCCGCTGCTGGGGGACCTCGGCGACGGCATCGACGGCATCGCGATCTGCTCGACGGTGCCGTCGGTGCTGCACGAGCTGCGCGAGGTCACCCGGCGCTATTACGGCGATGTGCCGGCCGTGCTGGTCGAGCCCGGCGTCAAGACCGGGGTGCCGATCCTGGTGGACCACCCCAAGGAGGTGGGCTCCGACCGGATCATCAATTCGCTGGCCGCGGTCCATCTCTACGGCGGCCCGTGCATCGTGGTGGATTTCGGCACCGCCACCACCTTCGACGCGGTGTCGGCGCGCGGCGAATACATCGGCGGCGCCATCGCGCCGGGTATCGAGATCTCGGTGGACGCGCTCGGGGTGCGCGGCGCCCAGCTGCGCAAGATCGAGCTGGCCAGGCCGCGCAGCGTGATCGGCAAGAACACGATCGAGGCCATGCAGTCCGGCATCCTCTACGGCTTCGCGGGCCAGGCCGACGGAATCGCCGAGCGGATGGCCCGCGAACTGGCCGCCGACCCGGACGACGTCACGGTCATCGCCACGGGCGGACTGGCCCCGCTGGTGCTGAACGAGGCCTCGATCATCGACACGCACGAGCCGTGGCTGACCCTGATCGGGCTCCGCCTGGTCTACGAACGCAATATCTCGACCACCTGATTGCTTTTCCGCCGCCTTTCCGCCTCCGGCGCGTCCTTCGGCTCACCGGCTGCCGGCGGCGCGACCTCTCGCGCTGTCCTCACCCCGGGGTGAACACACCGGGGTGAGGGTATTGCGGGGTGTTTGTCCGCTTAGCACTTAAAGTCCAGTCATGCCTACGCCACACGGAAACCGAGGCGGCATGGCGTTCAGCGCGGACGAGCTGCGAGTGCTGCGGCGCGCCCTCGCGGAGGTGCTGCACCCCAGCAGGACCCCCGCGGGCGCTGTGGCGACCGCAGCCGCCGTGCCCCGCCCGGCCGAGTACGTCCAGGACTACCTCAGGCTCGCCGAGGCGGTGGACGACGCGGTCCAGGAGGCGGGACGGCTGCGCGCCTTCCTGCTGGCGGAGCTGCGCCGCTACCGCGACGCGCTGCCCGGCTCCGCGGCCGGCTTCCTGGAACGGCTCACCGCCGCCGTGGGCACCGGATACCTGCCGGGCGCCGACGACCTCGCGGCGCTGCGCCTGCTGCGCGCGCAGGCCACCGGCAGCCCGGAGTACCACCGGCGTACCGCACTGCTGCGCCACTGCGAAAACCTGGCAGACAACGACGTACGACTGCGTCTGGAGGCCCATATGCCCGCGCCGCGCCGCCTGCTCGCCCTCCCCGGCCCGTCCGCCGCCGACGAAAGGCCCGACGCCGAACCCGCGCCCGAGCCCGCGACCCCGCCGGCGCCGGGCACCCCGAAGCCCGCGGAACCCGATCCGGGCCGCCGTACGCCGACCCCCGCCGAGATCTGGCCGCCCGGGCGCCGCCCCGCGCCCCGCCGCGAGGACGACGACGCCATGGCCGCGCTGGCCGCCCTGGTGGGCCCGCGCCGCGCCTCCTGCTGAGAGGGGCCGGGGCGCGCGGGACCGGCCTTCCGCGCCTTTCGCGCCGCCCATACGGGTGTTCCCCTCGCCGCCGGGGCACCCGTATGCATGGCGCCGGGACGGCGTGGCTACCCTGACCGCATGGACTATGTTTCCGCGATCGTGCCGCCGCTGGTAATGGCGATCTTCTTCACCTGTGTGATCGTCACAATGATCAAGCACCAGGGCGGCGCCAACAAGGCCCGGGAGGACGCCGCGGTGGACGCCGCCTTCGCCCAGGCGGAGGCCGCGCGCCAGGCCGCGCCGGCGGAGGACCGCTGAGCCCGAATCCCCGGCAGGTTCGCATTCCGGGCATTCAGCCTTACCAGCGCCTAGTATTCCGAGTGTGCCCCGGCCATTGGGAGACCTCGAAGACGCCGTCATGACCCGGGTGTGGGAGTGGAACCGTCCGGTTACCGTTCGTGAGGTTCTTGAGGACCTGGCGCGGGACAGGACCATCGCCTACACCACCGTGATGACCGTAATGGACAACCTGCGCCAGAAGGGGTGGCTGCGCAGGGAGGCGGATGGCCGCGCTTATCGCTATGAGGCGGTATCGACAAGAGCCGCATACTCAGCCGCACTGATGAACGAAGCCTGGGCCGCGAGCGACAACCCCGCCGCGGCCCTCGTGCACTTCTTCGGCATGATGTCGCCGGAACAGCGTGAAGCGGTCCGCGACGCAATGCGCGTCATCCAGTCCGTGGACCCCTCGGCTCCGACGGAAGCAGAAGGACGATAGCGTCCGTCCATGCCCCTCGTGTCGAATGACGTCACCATCCGCAGGGCCCGCACCGCCGATGTCCCCGCGGTGCGGAGCTTGCTGGACTCGTATGTGCGTGACCGCATCCTGCTCGACAAGCCGACGGTGACGCTTTATGAGGACATCCAGGAGTTCTGGGTCGCGGAACGGGACGAGGACGCGGCGGTCGTCGCGTGCGGCGCGCTGCATGTGATGTGGGAGGACCTGGCCGAGGTCAGGACGCTTGCAGTGGACCCGGCACTGCGGGGTGCGGGTGTCGGGCACCAGTTGCTGGCGAAGTTGCTGCAGACCGCGCGGTGGCTGGGAGTGCGCCGAATTTTCTGCCTCACGTTCGAAGTGGACTTCTTCGCGAAGCACGGCTTCCGTGAGACCGGGGACACCCCGGTGGACGGCGATGTCTTCGGAGAGCTGCTGCGTTCCAATGACGAGGGAGTCGCGGAGTTCCTGGACCTGGAGCGAGTGAAACCGAACACCTTGGGCAACAGCCGCATGCTGCTGCAACTGTGACGTTCCGGTTTGTCCGGATCGCACGGTCTCGGGCGGACGTCTTCGTGCAAGGGGTTTGTGTTTTTCACGCAAAGGCGCTTTGCTTTTACCGTTAATCCGTTTTCGATGAAAGGGAAGCCGGTGGCACAGAAGGTTCAGGTCCTTCTCGTAGACGACCTCGACGGTGGTGAGGCGGACGAGACCGTGACGTTCGCGCTCGATGGAGTGACGTACGAGATCGACCTCACCACGGCGAATGCCGACAAGCTGCGGGGGCTGCTGAACCCGTACACGGACAGTGGTCGCAGGACCGGTGGCCGGGTCGGGCGCGGGCGTACCAAGGCGGTACGCGGCGGCGGAGCGTCGGGTCCCGACACCGCCAAGATCCGCGCCTGGGCGAAGGAGAAGGGCTACGAGGTCAACGACCGCGGCCGGGTGCCGGCCACGATCCGCGAGGCGTACGAGAAGGCCCACGGCTGATCCTGGGTGCGCGCCCGCAGCGCGATCCGGTGGCAGGCCGTCGCCAGTGCGGCGACAAGCGCCGGAAGACCGATGGGAACCCCCGATCCATCGGCTCCTCCGGCGAACCGCAGCGCGGGCAGCGTGGCCTCCACCTCGACGCCCGGTCGGGGAGGCCGCAGCCATACCGGTGCCGACCGGTCGTATGCGGCCTCCCGGCGGCCCCACTCGGGGTGCGCCGGCGCCCGCATCTCCTGCCCCGCGCCCAGCGCGGCCACGTCCAGCGGGACGCCGCCCCACTCCAGCCATTCCAGCAGCCCCGGCAGCTCGTCCGCGGCGCCCGCCGCCACCAGCAGCAGGACCCGGCCCCCGTCGAGCGCCACCGGCCCCAGCCGGCCGGGCCGCGCGAAGCGGCTCAGCAGCGCGTACCCGACCGCCACCGGCACATCGAGCGCGTCGAACCGCACCCCGGTGACCAGCCCCGGCGGCAGCGCCCCCGACAGCGGCCACCCCAGCTCGTGCTCGTACCAGTCCATGCCCGTGCAACTGCGGCGGCGCACCGGGGTTACGTACCGCTCACGGGTGAACGCGTACGGTGTGCGGAATGTACGATTCCGGACAGGGGGCGTCCGGCTTGAAGTGTTCGTCCCGGCGCAAGGTTGTTCGCCCGTAGCGCACACCTGCCGGACATCCGGTGTGGACTGTCGGTCGCGGAGGGTAAGAAGTACCTAGTGGGAAGGGATGATGCGGCGGCAGGCGGGGCAGGCGTTCGCCACGGGCGTAGTTGATAAAGAGGTATTCGCCTGGCCTGCGGGAACATCGTCTCGCACCATCGAGGTTGTGGGAGTGACGTCAGCCGGTAGCGCAGCTTCCCCGCGGCAGCGGGGGTGGATACGTGAGCGGCGCCGCTGTGCGGGACTAGCATGCGGAAGGACAGGGAGGGGACCGACCCCTCACTGCCCGACCGCTCTGAGGAGCGATTAACGATGTTCGAGAGGTTCACCGACCGCGCGCGGCGGGTTGTCGTCCTGGCTCAGGAAGAAGCCCGGATGCTCAACCACAACTACATCGGCACCGAGCACATCCTCCTGGGCCTGATCCACGAGGGTGAGGGTGTCGCCGCTAAGGCCCTGGAGAGCCTCGGGATTTCTCTTGAGGCGGTCCGCCAGCAGGTGGAGGAGATCATCGGCCAGGGCCAGCAGGCCCCGTCCGGCCACATCCCCTTCACCCCCCGGGCCAAGAAGGTCCTGGAGCTGTCGCTCCGCGAGGCTCTTCAGCTGGGCCACAACTACATCGGCACCGAGCACATCCTGCTCGGCCTGATCCGCGAGGGCGAGGGCGTCGCCGCCCAGGTCCTGGTGAAGCTGGGCGCCGATCTGAACCGGGTCAGGCAGCAGGTCATCCAGCTGCTCTCCGGTTATTCGGGTGGCAAGGAGTCGGCCACGGCCGGCGGGCCGGCCGAGGGCACTCCCTCGACCTCGCTCGTTCTCGACCAGTTCGGCCGCAACCTGACCCAGGCCGCCAGAGAGACCAAACTCGACCCGGTCATCGGGCGCGAGAAGGAAATCGAGCGGGTCATGCAGGTGCTGTCCCGCCGCACCAAGAACAACCCGGTCCTCATCGGCGAGCCCGGCGTCGGCAAGACCGCCGTCGTGGAGGGCCTGGCCCAGGCGATCGTCAAGGGCGAGGTGCCCGAGACGCTCAAGGACAAGCAGCTCTACACGCTCGACCTGGGTGCCCTGGTGGCCGGCTCGCGCTACCGCGGTGACTTCGAGGAGCGCCTGAAGAAGGTCCTCAAGGAGATCCGCACCCGCGGCGACATCATCCTGTTCATCGACGAGCTGCACACCCTGGTCGGCGCCGGCGCCGCCGAGGGCGCGATCGACGCGGCCTCGATCCTCAAGCCGATGCTGGCCCGGGGCGAGCTGCAGACCATCGGTGCGACCACGCTCGACGAGTACCGCAAGTACCTGGAGAAGGACGCGGCCCTTGAGCGCCGCTTCCAGCCCATCCAGGTCGCCGAGCCGTCGCTGCCGCACACCATCGAGATCCTCAAGGGCCTGCGCGACCGGTACGAGGCCCACCACCGGGTGTCCATCACCGATGAGGCCCTGGTGCAGGCCGCCACGCTGGCCGACCGCTACATCTCGGACCGCTTCCTGCCGGACAAGGCGATCGACCTGATCGACGAGGCCGGCTCCCGGATGCGTATCCGCCGGATGACGGCGCCGCCGGACCTGCGCGAGTTCGACGAGAAGATCGCCGAAGTGCGCAGGGAGAAGGAGTCCGCGATCGATTCGCAGGACTTCGAGAAGGCCGCGTCCCTGCGGGACAACGAGAAGCAGCTGCTCGCCGCGAAGGCCAAGCGGGAGAAGGAGTGGAAGGCCGGCGACATGGATGTCGTCGCCGAGGTCGACGGCGACCTGATCGCCGAGGTCCTCGCCACCGCCACCGGCATCCCGGTCTTCAAGCTGACCGAGGAGGAGTCCTCCCGGCTGCTGCACATGGAGGACGAGCTCCACAAGCGCATCATCGGGCAGAAGGACGCCGTCAAGGCGCTGTCCAAGGCGATCCGCCGCACCCGCGCGGGTCTGAAGGACCCCAAGCGCCCCGGTGGCTCGTTCATCTTCGCCGGCCCGTCCGGTGTCGGTAAGACCGAGCTGTCCAAGGCGCTCGCCGAGTTCCTCTTCGGCGACGAGGACGCGCTGATCTCGCTC
Source organism: Streptomyces sp. NBC_01477 (assembly GCF_036227245.1). Taxonomy (GTDB): domain Bacteria; phylum Actinomycetota; class Actinomycetes; order Streptomycetales; family Streptomycetaceae; genus Actinacidiphila. The sequence continues at coordinate 3,800,739 of NZ_CP109445.1, read as the reverse complement.
GACATGTCCGAGTTCAGCGAGAAGCACACCGTCTCGCGGCTCTTCGGCTCCCCGCCCGGCTACGTCGGGTACGAGGAGGGCGGCCAGCTCACCGAGAAGGTGCGCCGCAAGCCGTTCTCCGTGGTGCTCTTCGACGAGGTCGAGAAGGCCCACCCCGACATCTTCAACAGCCTGTTGCAGATCCTGGAGGACGGTCGGCTGACCGACTCCCAGGGCCGGGTCGTGGACTTCAAGAACACGGTGATCATCATGACCACCAACCTCGGCACCCGTGACATCTCCAAGGGCTTCAACCTGGGCTTCGCCGCCCAGGGCGACACGAAGTCCGGGTACGAGCGGATGAAGAACAAGGTCAGCGACGAGCTCAAGCAGCACTTCCGCCCCGAGTTCCTCAACCGTGTGGACGACGTCATCGTCTTCCCGCAGCTCAGCCAGGACGACATCCTCCAGATCGTCGACCTGATGATCGGTGCGGTGGACGAGCGGCTGCGCGACCGCGACATGGGCATCGAGCTGAGCCTGGAGGCCAAGGAACTGCTCTCCAAGCGCGGCTACGACCCGGTCATGGGCGCGAGGCCGCTGCGGCGGACGATCCAGCGGGAGATCGAGGACTCGCTGTCCGAGAAGATCCTGTTCGGCGAGCTGCGCCCCGGCCACATCGTGGTGGTGGAGGTCGAGGGCGAGGGTGAGACGGCGACGTTCACCTTCCGCGGCGAGGAGAAGGTCACGGTGGCGGACGCCCCGCCGGTCGAGACCCCCAACCTCTCCAAGGAGGGCTGAGCGCCTCCGGCGCCGGCAGAACACCGGGCCTCGGCCCCGGATCCCGCAAGGGCTCCGGGGTCGAGGCCTTTCCGCATGCCCTGCCGGGCCGGCGCCGTCCCCGGACCTTCCGGCGGTGGCCGGCTGCCCGCGCCCCTGGGCGGGCGCCCTCTCCCGCTGCGGCGAGGTCCGCCCCCCTCCAGGGGTGCGGGAAACCGCGGGGGCAGGCCCCGCCGGGGGAGGTCGCGGGACCGGGGCGAGGGGCACTCCGGAGGGGCGTCGGAAGCCCCGCCAGGTGAGGTGCCGCACGTGACGCGCGCCACGTACTACCGGGATTAGTCGCCGCCAGGCCCCTCCACCGGGTGGGCGAAACGGACTATTCACCGGTTTTCGGCCCCCATTCCGCCCCGGCGCGGACCGGCGGCACCTACGACCCCCGGTAGGAGGACCGGTGTTTGCCGGGCCGTCGCAGCCCGGGTTACCAAGGTGGAGCGAGGCCGCACCCCGGGCCCCGTACCCCCACCAGTGAGGTTGTTTCTGCATGCGTAAGCTCTCGCTCTCGACGAAGAAGAACCGCACCCCGAAGTCCGTCAACCGCGGCCGGGTGGCCGTAGTGACCGGCGGAATGGTCGCGGCGCTCGCGCTCGGCTCCACCGCGGCGTTCGCCGCCGGTGCGCAGCACGAGGCGGCGCCCGTCGCCGCCTCGGCCCCGAGCAACGTCGCGGACGTGCTGGCGAAGCAGGCGACCGGCCAGAAGGACGCCGCCGCGGCGGCCAAGGCCAAGGCGAAGGCGGCTGCCGACGCCACGAAGCGGGCGGCCGAGAAGGCCGCCGCCGACCGCAAGGCGCGGATCGCCGGCTGGGAGACCCCGGCGGCCCACTACGTGCTCGGCGCCGGCTACCACCAGGTCGGCAAGCACTGGGTCAACACCCACTCCGGCCAGGACTTCGTCGTGCCGACCGGCACCTCGGTGCGGGCCGCGCACACCGGCACCGTCGTGACGGCGGGCTGGGGCGGCGCGTACGGCAACAACATCGTGATCAAGCACGGGTCGCAGCTGTACACGCAGTACGGCCACCTGTCGCACATCGGTGTGCACGTCGGCCAGCAGGTCATCACCGGCCAGGAGATCGGCAAGTCCGGCTCCACCGGCAATTCGACCGGCCCGCACCTGCACTTCGAGGTCCGTACCACCCCGTACTACGGCTCCTCCGTCGAGCCGCTGCACTTCCTGCGCGCCCACGGTGTGAACGCGTGACGGACGCTGAGGCGTCAACCGGCCGCCGGCGGGTCAACCCGTAAGGAGACTCGCCTCGGACTGGGCGACAAGATCGAGGGCGACTTCGAGGATGGCCGCGCGCTTCTCCTCGGGGTCGCCCTCGACGTTCTGCGTCACGAACATGCCGGCGTGCATCGCGTAGAGCGCGGTGACGCTGCGCACCTGCGCGGCGATCGGCGCGTCCGGGTCCTTGAGCAGTCCGCCCAGCGATTTCACGCTGGTGCGGAAGGTCTCGCCGATGGTCAGCTCGCGCACGGTCGCCTGGTTCTCCTGGAAGAAGCGGAAGAGGTCGACCGAACCCCACAGTATGTCGCTGTAGCGCCGCAGCAGCTCCTGCTTGGTGGCCAGCGTGCGCGGCTGGCTCTCGGCCCAGGTGATCAGCTCGCGCATCGGCCGGGCCAGGTCCTCGGCGATGCTGCTGAGGATGTCTTCCTTGGTCTTGAAGTGGTAGTAGAGCGCCGCCTTCGTGACGTCGAGCCGCTCGGCGATCTCCCGCAGCGAGGTCTTCTCGTAGCCCTGCTCTGCGAACAGCTCCAGCGCGACCTGCTGGATACGGCGGCGCGTGTCGCCCCTGCGTGACTGCGGCTGCTGCGGTGTGCCCATTGGCTTGTCGCTTTCCTGCTGCACTTCGTCGCGCCTCCCGAGGGGGGAGTGCGACCGGCTCGAAACCCACACGGTAGGGCCTTCTTCCGAGGCTACGCACTTACTTGACGCCCGGCTAGTAAACAACGTACCTTGCTGCTACGTAACGTACTAACCGGGCGGCAAGTAAGCACCACTGAAACACCGCCCTCGCACGGGGGAGGAAACCCGGTCATGTCCCAGACCGAAACCGCCAAGCCGTCCACGCCGGAGCCGCCGCCCGGCGCCAAGGCCGAGAGCGGGCCGCGCCAGCGCAGTGTGCGTGTGGTGATGGTGGGTCTGCTGATCGCGATGCTGCTCGCCATGCTCGACAACATGATCGTCGGCACCGCGATGCCGACGATCGTCGGCGAGCTGGGCGGCCTCGACCACCTCTCCTGGGTCGTTACGGCGTACACCCTGGCCACCGCCGCCTCCACCCCGATCTGGGGCAAGCTCGGCGACATGTACGGCCGCAAGGGGATCTTCCTCACCTCGATCGTGCTGTTCCTGGCCGGCTCCGCGATGTCCGGCATGGCGCAGACGATGGACCAGCTGATCGCCTTCCGGGCCTTCCAGGGCCTCGGCGCCGGCGGTCTGATGGTCGGCGTGATGGCGATCATCGGCGAGATGATCCCGCCCCGCGAGCGCGGCAAGTACCAGGGCCTGATCGCCGGTGTCATGGCGATCGCCATGATCGGCGGCCCGCTGGTCGGCGGCACCATCACCGACAACTGGGGATGGCGCTGGAGCTTCTACATCAACCTGCCGATCGGTGTCGTCGCCCTCGCGATGGTCACCATCGTGCTGCACCTGCCCAAGAAGCCCAGCAAGGGCCGTATCGACTACTTCGGCGCCGTCCTGCTGACCGTCGCGATCACCTCGCTGGTGCTGCTGACCACCTGGGGCGGTACGCAGTACGCCTGGGGCTCCGTGCAGATCATCGGCCTGCTGGTGCTCGGCCTGGCCTCGCTGGCCGCCTTCCTCTTCGCCGAGACCCGCGCGCCCGAGCCGATCATGCCGCTGCGGATCTTCCGCAGCTCCAACTTCTCGCTGATCTCGCTGGTCGGCTTCCTCGTCGGCTTCACGATGTTCGGCTCGATGACCTTCCTGCCGCTCTACCAGCAGACCGTGCAGGGCGCCTCGGCGACCAACTCCGGCCTGCTGCTGCTGCCGATGCTGCTCGCGATGATGGCCGTCTCCATGGTCGCCGGCCGGGTCACCACCGCCACCGGCCGCTACAAGGCCTTCCCGATCATCGGCGGCGCCCTGATCACGGTCGGCCTGGTCCTGCTGTCCACGATGGACGTCCACACCACCCGCTTCACCTCCGGCCTCTTCATGGCCGTACTGGGCGCGGGCATGGGCTTCGTCATGCAGATCACCATGCTGATCTCGCAGAACAGCGTCGAGATGCGCGACATAGGCGTCGGCTCGTCGTCCGCGACGCTCTTCCGTACGATCGGCGGCTCCTTCGGCGTCTCGCTGTTCGGCGCGCTGTTCTCGCACAAGGTCCAGCACGGTATGGACTCCACCGCGGCCGGCGCCGCCGCCACGAAGGGCGGCGCGCAGCTCGACCCGGCGACCATCGCCAAATTCCCGCCGGCGCTCAAGGACGCGTACTTCCACGCGGTGGCCTCCGGCACGCACGTGGTCTTCCTGTGGGGCGCCGTGGTGAGCGTCTTCGGCTTCCTCGCGGCCTGGTTCATCATCGAGAGCCCGCTGCGCGGCGCGGCGGCGAAGCCGGCCGCCCGGTCCGAGGACGAGCCGCTGCTGGCCGACGCGCTCTGACCTGCGGTCCGGCCCGCCCGGACACCGGCTCCGCAGCCCCCTCGGGTTCCCGCCCGAGGGGGCTGCCGGCTTTCTGCCCGCTCTATTCGGCGGGCGGCACGGTGAGGGCGTAGTGCAGCGTCTGCCAGTGCTTCCTGCGGTGCATGAAGGGGACGAGGAAGCCGTGCAGGAACGGATACTTCCGCGCGAGCGCCCGCCCGGCCCGCGCGGCGTCCTCACCCGTGAGCAGCACCGCCCGCGCCCGGACGGCCGGCCCGGTCGGCTTCCCCTTCACGGTGGACGGCGCGATCTCGACCCGCGGGTCGTTCCGCAGCCGCCTGACCTTCCAGGCCGCGCTGTACGTCCGCACGTAGGCCCGCTCCCCCTCGACGGCGATACTGACGGCGGTCCCGACGGGCGTGCCGTCCCGCTTGTACGTGGTGAGCAGAATCGTCTTCTGCCGAGCGAATTCCCCGAAGGGCTCGAACGGGGTGGGTGCGCCGGTCATGTGCTGCCTGCCTTGTCGTCGCCGCCCGCGTGTCCGGGCGTGTGCCCGTCCCGACGAAGCGGGCGTCCCCGTTCGTGACATCCCCGGCCGCCGCGCCTCTGTGACCCCGGCCACACTGCGCCGCACGCGCCGGCGGCGGGGAGACGGCCGTCGGGTCGAGCGCGTACAGCGCCTGAGCCGACAGGACCACGCTGCGTACCTCGCGCATGCCCGTCCGGCGGCCGGGACTCTCGGCCAACCGCAGGCCCAGGGCGACTCCGGTGACCGACCCGGCTCCGTCACGGAGGAAACCGCGCCGTTCCACGTCGGTGTCGCCCGCGTCTCGTGTGTACGGCTCGTACGGTTGCGCCGGGACGACAGGTGCCGCTAGTGCCGTCGCCCGGCCAGTGGCGAACCCCAGGCCGGCCAGCGAGCCGCACATGCCGAGCGCCACTGCCGCTCCACGCACCCGGCCGTTGGCGAGGGCGCGGCCGCCCCCTGGTGACGTCACGGTGCCGCGCAGCAGCGGCAGCACGCCTCCGTGAAGACGCGGACGGCCTCGCGGCGGTCGGAGGTGCGCCACAGGACGGCGAGTTCGCTCGGGGGGAGGTCGGGGACCGGGCGGCAGATGACGTTGTCGCGGTGGTAGATCTCGGCGTTGCCGGCCGAGAGGAGGACCACCGCCAGACCGGAGGCGACCGCCTCGAAGGCCTCGTCGGCGGTTTCCGCGGTCGCCGCGACCGTGGCCGGGGTGGTGCGCCGGTCCTCGCCCAGCCAGAAGGTACGCAGCGGGCCCGCTGACGCGGGCAGGGCGACGAACGGCTCGTCGGCGAGTTCCGCGAACGGCACGCTGGGCCGGCCGGCCAGCCGGTGGCCGGCCGGCAGTGCCACCCAGCGCTGCTCCGTGGCGATCACCTGCGCCGACAGGCCGGCCCCCGGCACCGGCAGCCACGCGATGGCGACATCGACCTCGCCGCCCCCCAGGCCCGCCGTCGGGTCGGCCCAGCCGATCTGCCGGAAGCGCAGCCGCCAGCCGGGCAGCCGCCGCTCCATCGCCGCCGTCACGCCGGGGATGAGCCCGCGCCCGATGGTGGTCTGGAAGCCGACGGTCAGCGTCGTGCCGTGCGCCGCCGCCGCGCCGGCCACGGCACCCTGCGCGGCCTCCCACTGCCCGATCAGTCCGCGGGCGTACGGCAGCAGCTCCCGTCCCGCGGCGGTCAGCGCGACCGCGCGCCGGTCGCGTACGAACAGCGGTGTCCGCAGCGACGCCTCCAGCTGCCGGATCTGCCGGCTCAGCGTCGGCTGCGCGATGAACAGCCGCTCGGCCGCGGCCCGCGTGAAGCTCAACTCCTCCGCGACCGCCACGAAATACCGCAGATCCCGGACGTGGACATCCATAGCGGAAGGCTATGACAGCAGCTCTTGGACAGGGCCGCGGGGCCGTCCCAGGATGATCGGTGGAGGTGGTTGCCGATGGAACTGGGCGTCAACGGACTGAACGCCAAGGCCACGCTGGGACCGGCCGAGACGGTACGACTGGCCCGGCTGGCCGAGGAGTTGGGCTACCGGTCGTGGTGGGCGGGCGAGCATGTCGTGCTGCCCAGCCCGCGTACCCCCGACGCGCCGATGGAGCCGACCGACCCGATCCTCGACCCGCTGGTGCACCTGGCCTACGTGGCCGCGGTCACCGAACGGCTGGAGCTGGGCACCGGCATCGTCATCCTGCCGCAGCGCAATCCGCTGGTCCTCGCCAAGCAGGCCGCCAGCCTGGACGTGCTCAGCGGCGGCCGGCTGCTGCTCGGCGTCGCCGCCGGATACCTCGAACCCGAGATGACCGCCGTGGGCGTGCCGTACGCCGAGCGCGGCCGGCGCACCGACGAGTACATCGACGCGATGCGCGCGCTGTGGAACGAGCCCGCGCCCTCCTACCAGGGGCGTTACGTGTCCTTCGCGCACGTCGACGCCCACCCGCGGCCGGTGGGTCCCGGCGGTCCGCGGATCGTGGTCGGCGGGCACAGCCCCGCGGCCTTCCGGCGGGCCGTCGCCCGCGGCCACGGCTGGCTCGGCAACGGGGCGGGCCCCGCCGACCTGGCCGCGCACCTCGACGGGCTGCGCAAGGCCGCCGCCGAGGTGGAACGGCCGGGGTGGCTCGGCCCGCTGGAGATCAGCTTCATGCAGATGTCGCCGGTCGACGCGGACAGCGCCCGGCGCTACGCCGACCTCGGCACCGACCGGCTGATCGTCTACCCGCTGCCGCTGGAGGACCCGGCGGCGGTGGCCGCCCACCTCGAACAGCACGCCGCCCTCCCGCACTGAACGCCCCTCGCGAAGGAACGCCATGCGCGCACTGATCCACGACCCCGCGGCACCGTCCGGCCTCCGGCTGGGCGAGGTCCCCGAGCCGGTCCCGGCGGCCGGGCAGGCCCTGATCGAGGTGCACGCGGTGTCGCTGAACTTCGCCGAGGCCGCCTACGCGGCCGACCGCACCCCGGCCGGCACCGTCATGGGCCTGGACGCGGCAGGCGTCGTGCTGGAGCCGGCCGCCGACGGGTCCGGGCCGCCGCCCGGCGCCCGGGTGGTGTCCTTCGGCTGGGCGGCCGGCGGCTGGGCCGAGCGGCGCGCGGCCGACACCGGGCACCTGGCCGTCGTGCCCGACTCCGTCGACCTCGGTACGGCGAGCACCCTGCCGGCCGCCGGCGTCTCCGCGCTGCGTGCCGTACGCGACCTCGGCCCGGTCCTCGGCCGCCGCGTCCTGGTCACCGGCGCCTCCGGGGGCGTCGGGCGGTTCGCCGTGCAGCTCGCCGCCCTGGCCGGCGCCCACGTCATCGCCTCGGTCGGCAGCCGGGCCCGCGGCGAAGGGCTGCGCGAACTGGGCGCCGCCGAGGTCGTCATCGGCCCGGGCCAGGTCGGCGCCCCGGTCTTCGGCGTCCTCGACAACGTCGGCGGCCCGCAGCTCGCCGAGGCCTTCGGGCTGCTGGAGGACGGCGGCGTCCTCCAGAGCGTCGGCAAGGCCTCCCTCGAACCGACCACCTTCGACTTCGAGAAGGAGCGCCGCAAGGGCGGCCGCAAACGCCTGGAGGTCTTCATGGTCGGCAACCCCGTCTACGGCCCCACCTTCGGCCCCGACCTCGGCCGGCTCGTCCGGCTGCTCGAAGCCGGCGCCCTGACCCCGCGGATCGGCTGGCGCGGCCCCTGGCGCCGCGCCCCGGAAGCGGCCGAGGCCCTGCTGTCCCGCCGCGTCCTGGGCAAGGCCGTCCTGGACGTGCCGGGGGAGGGGTGAGCCGAGCCGAGCGCCAGGCGGGGGCTTGAGCCGAGCCGAGCTCCGGGCGGGGGCTTGAGCCGAGCCGAGCTCCGGGCGGGGGCTTGAGCCGAGCCGAGCTCCGGGCGGGGGCTTGAGCCGAGCCGAGCTCCGGGCGGGGGCTTGAGCCGAGCCGAGCTCCGGGCGGGGGCTTGAGCCGAGCCGAGCTCCGGGCGGGGGCTTGAGCCGAGCCGAGCTCCGGGCGGGGGCTTGAGCCGAGCCGAGCTCCGGGCGGGGGCTTGAGCCGAGCCGAGCTCCGGGCGGGGGCTTGAGCCGGGACCCGAGCGGGAGCCTGGGCCGGGATCCGGGCCGGCGCACTGCCCCGGCCCGCCCCGGCCCGGGCGGTGACGCTCAGCGCGGCAGCAGCAACTGCGCCACCGCGCCGCCGCCGTCCGTCAGGGGCGCGTTGCGGAAGGTGAGGCGGGCGCCGAGGACGCGGGCCTGGCCGGTGGCGATGGTCAGGCCGAGTCCGTGGCCGCCGCCGGAGCGGTCGGTGGAGCCGGTACGGAAGCGGCTCGGCCCCTCGCGGAGCATGTCGGGCGGGAAGCCGGGGCCGTGGTCGCGCACCCGAAGGAAGGGGCCGTCGACCAGGACGTCGATGGGGGCGCCGCCGTGCCGGGCGGCATTGGCCAGCAGATTGCCCAGGACGCGTTCGAGGCGGCGCGGGTCGGTCTGGACGACGGCGTCCTCGGCGACGGTGATGGTGGCCTGCGGGGCGAGCACCGGCACCCGGCGGCGGACGAATTCCGCGAGGGCCACCTCCTGGAGGTCGGCCTGTTCCGCGGCGCCGTCCAGGCGGGCGACCTCCAGGACGTCCTCGACCAGGGTGCGCAGCGCGTGCACCCGGTCGCGTACCAGCTCCGAGGGGCGGCCGGGCGGGAGGAGTTCGGCGGCGGTGACCAGGCCGGTCACCGGAGTGCGCAGTTCGTGCGCGATGTCGGCGGTGACCCGCCGCTCGGCCTCAAGGCGCAGTTGCAGCGCGTCGGCCATCGCGTCGACGGCCCTGGCCAGCTCGTCGGTCTCGTCGCGGCCCCGGCCGCCGATGGCCTCGCGCACCCGGACCTGCGTGTCGCCGTCGGCGACCTTGCGCGCGGCGGTCGCCGCCTTCCGCAGCCGCCGCGACATGCGCCCGCCGACGAACACGCCGATGGCCGTACCGCCGAGCACGACGGTGACCGAGCCGAGCACCAGGGTCCTGTCGAGGTCGACCAGCACCGAATAGCGGTCGGTGAAGCCGGTCTTGAGCGACAGCACCTTCCCGGTGCCCGCCGGCGTCTCGGCCCAGACGACCAGGCCCGAGCGGGTCTGCTGGACGAAGGTGGCGCGCTGGCCCTTGGCGGCGTACGCCTTCAACTCGGGCGGCAGGGCGGGGTCGTTGAGGGTGGCGTAGAAGACCAGCCGGCCGTTGGTCTCGTAGATCCGCAGCGCGGACTGCACCCGCTCGTCCTGGACGTCCCTGGCACTGTTGATCATGCTGACCCGGGCCGCGTTGTGCACGACCAGGCTCAGGACGACGACGACCAGCGCGGACACCGCGGCGATGGCGGCGCTGAGCTTCCAGCGCAGCGTGAGGGTGGGAGGGAAACGCGGTGCCATCGGCGATCAGGCCCGCAGCTTGTAGCCGAAGCCGCGTACGGTCTCGATACGGTCCTGGCCGACCTTGGCCCGCAGCCGCTGGACGTGCACGTCCACCACCCGGGTGTCGCCGCCCCATTCGTAGTCCCACACCCGGGTCAGCAGCCGGTCGCGGGACAGCACGGTGCCGGGGGTGGCGGCGAATTCCAGCAGCAGCCGCATCTCGGTGGGGGTCAGCGCGAGGCGTTCGCCGGCCCGGGTGACCTCCATGCCCTCCGGGTCGATCGCGATGTCGCCGAAGGACAGCAGCGCGCCGGCGTCCTGCGGGTCGTCGGCGGCGCTGGCGCGGAAGCGGCGCAGCACCGCCCGGATCCGGGCGACCAGCACGGCGCCGTCGAAGGGCTTGGTCACATAGTCGTCGGCGCCGGCCTCCAGGCCGAGCACGATGTCGATGGCGTCGGCGCGGGCCGAGACCATGATGACCGGGACGGTCGACTCGTCCCTGATCCGCCGGCACAGGCTGACCCCGTCAAGACCTGGCACCATCACGTCGAGCAGCGCGAGGTCGGGCCGGTGGGCGCGGAAGGCGTCGAGTCCGGTCAGGCCGTCGGGCGCGGCGGTGACCTGGAAGCCGTCGCGCTCCAGGGAGAGCGTGGTGGCCTCGCGGATGACGTCGTCGTCCTCGACGAAGAGGACATGGGTGGCGGCCATGGACTACCGCCGCCCGGCGGCCGGCCCGGCCGCCGACGGCGAGGCCGAGGCGCTGGGCAGGTCCGGGTCGAGCGGGTCGGAGTCGGGCCGCGGCGCCGGATCCGTGGACGTCGGCTCGGGCCGCACGGTCGGCGTGGGCGCGTCGAAGCCGGCGTAGCTGCGGGAGACCTGGACGAACCGGCCGCCGCGCCACGCGTACAGCACCGACTCCTGCCCGGTCGGAAACGTCACCGGGTCGTCCACCTTGTACACCTCGTGGATGATCTGCAGCTGCCCGTCCTCGACGCTGCCGTACACCGGTGGGCGCTCGTCGGCGAAGACGTTCTGGTATTTGCCGTTCACCATACGGTAGACGTACGCGGCCACGCCCAGGCCGTCTCCGCAGGTCGTGACGTTGACCACCAGGTCGGGGCCGTCACCCTCGGTGAGGTCGCCGGTGTCGGTGGCCATCGGATAGGTGTTGCCCGCGCACGGCGTCAGGTCCTCGCGCACATCCTGGCTGACGCTGCTGTCCCGGCGGACCATGGTGGCCAGCGCCTGCGGATCGCGGGCGATGGCCGGCGCCATGGCGGTGGACGGCCGCTTCACGGTGGGGGAGGGCGCGGGACCCTCCCTGCGGACGCCGGTTCCGGTCGTACCGCAGCCCGTCACCACGACGCACGCGCACGTCAGCGCGCCCATCGCGGCGGTTCCGGGTCTTAGGCGGCGCACATCGCCTCCGGTCGCGTGTAGCCGTAACTGCCGTGTTCCAGTTCATGGCGCAGCCGGGCGAGCGCCCGGTGCAGTGTGCTCTTCACCGTACCGGTGGACATGCCCAGCGCCTGCGCGGTTTCCTCGGTCGTCAGCTGGCCGTAGTGGCGCAGCACGACGACCTGCCGCTGCTTGGGGGACAGCACGGCCAGCACGTCCCGCAGCATCTCCCGGTCGGCGCGCTGCTCGGCGCCGTCGTCGACGCTGGGCTCGGGCAGGTCGCAGACCGGCACCTCGTCGAGCTTGCGGTTGCGCCACCACTCGGTTCTGGTGTTGATCATCACCCGGCGCATGTACGCGTCCGCCAGCGTCTTGTCGGCGATGCCGTCCCAGCGGGGGTAGGTGCGCACCAGCGCGGTCTGTACGAGGTCCTGGGCGTCGATCGGGTCCGGTACGAGGCGGCGGGCGCTGCGCAGCAGGGCGTCCTGCCGGCTCCTGACGTACTCCTCGAACTCCAATACCGTGCCGCTCGCCGCCATGTCTCTCCGCCCCGTTCCGCCCAGAAAACCGCTGCGACCGGGCGTTTCGCCGTGTCGCGGCCGGAGGTTTCCCCCCGGCTTCCCTCGAAATTACGGACCGGATGTCAGGCTTCCGCCACCACGAGAGCACAGCGGACGCACAGCAACCCATCGGTTGTGTAACGGCCGCCGAGCGAATCGGGCGAAGGGGATGAAGTGGTCGATAAGGGGGCGGCTTGCGTGCCCTGCCAGGGGGGTTGGCGGTGCGGCCCGCCCGGCGGGAGGTGCCGCGCGGGCGGGTCGGCGGAAGGTGGCGGGCGGGGTCAGACCGGGAGGCGGTAGACGCCGTTGGCGAGGGGTTCGACCAGGCCGTCCTCGACCAGGCCGTCCAGTGCCCTGGCCCGCTGCACCGGCTCGTGCCACACCGCGTCGAGCGCGGCCTGCGGTACGGGCCCCCGCGAGGCGCGCAGGACGGCGAGCAGCCTGCCGCGTACCTGCCGGTCGGTCCCGGCGTACGACTGCCCGCGGCGCGGCGGCCCGTCGTGCGGGGGCGAACCGGCGAGCCGCCAGGCGCACAGCGCCGCCACCGGGCACTGCCCGCACTGCGGGGAGCGGGCGGTGCACACCAGCGCGCCCAACTCCATGGTGGCCGCCGCCCAGCGCGCCGCCGTCGCCTCGTCGGCGGGCAGCAGGCCCGCCGCCGTACGGCGCTCGGCGGCCGTCGTCGCGTTGGGCGGGTGCGCCGTGCCGGTCACGACCCGGGCGAAGACCCGCCGCACATTCGTGTCGAGCACGATGTGCCGCCGCCCGTACGCGAACGACGCGACCGCCGCCGCCGTATATTCACCGACCCCGGGCAGCGCCAGCAATTCCGCGTGCTCGCGCGGCACTTCGCCGCCGTGCCGCTGCGCTATCGCGCCGGCCGCGGCATGCAGCCGCAGGGCCCGGCGCGGATAGCCGAGCCGGCCCCAGGCTCTGACCGCCTCGCCCGGTGACTCGGCGGCCAGGTCGGCGGGGCGCGGCCAGCGGGCCAGCCACTGCTCGTGCACCGGCAGCACCCGGACCACCGGGGTCTGCTGGAGCATGAACTCGCTGACCATGACCGACCAGGCGCCCGCGTCCGGGCGGCGCCACGGCAGGTCGCGGGCGTGATCGCCGAACCAGTCGATGACCAGGTCGTGCAGCGCGGCCGCACGCGGGGTGCCGGCGGAGGCCGGGTCGGTGGCGGTCGCGGACTCGGGGGTGTGGTGGAGGTCTGTGCTCATCGCCTCGCGATCCTCGCACACGCCACTGACAGCGACCGGTTGCCGACGTAAAGGTGATCATCGGCAAAGACGGGCCACCGAGCGGCGGGTGTTGCGGCGGCACACGGGTGATCTCCCCTAGAGTTCGGGTGTGGGCTCGTTGCGCAATCCCGTCGGACCTCTCCCGTCGACCATCTACTGGCGGCGGCGGACAGTGATGTTCGCCGTCGTGGCGCTGATCGCCGTGCTGGCGATCTGGGCGGTGACATCGGGCGGCGGCGGTGGGAGCGACGGCAAGGGCTCCTCCTCGCCCACCGGTTCGCACAGCCCGGCGGCGACCATCACCGCGGGACCCGTGCCCAGCGGCACCCACATCAGCGGGCGCCCCGGCGGTCGGGACACCGACCCCGCGAACGGCGGCACGGACTCCAACGGCGGTACGGGCGACGGCACTTCCGACGGCGCCTCGGCGGGCGCCGCGGCCGGCGCTTCCGGCGGCGACACGGCCGGTACGACCGGTGGCACCTCTGCGGGTACGTCCGCGGGCGCCGGCGCGGGCGGCGCCACCACCGCCGGCGGCGCCGCGAGCGCGGGTACGGGCTCGGCCGACGACCAGGTCCCGGCCGGCTCGACGCTGCCCACCTGCTCACCCGGTGCGGTCTCGCTGTCCCTGGCCAGCGCGAAGAACGCCTACTCGCCCGGCGAGACCCCGGTCTTCCAACTGCGCGCCACCAACTCCGGCGCCGTCACCTGCAAGCTGGACTTCGGCCCCCGCAGCGCGGTCTTCACCGTCACCAAGACCCCCGACATCAGCCATGTGTGGGCGTCCGACGACTGCCCGGCCAACGCGTCGGCGTACCTGCTCCAGGTGCCCGCGCACGGCACCACCACCTACACGCTGCGCTGGAGCGCCAGGACCAGCTCCCCGCGGTGCGCCGCCCCCAAGGGCGCGCAGGCCGCGCCGGGCAACTACCTGGCGCAGGCCCAACTGCCGGGCTACGGCGCCAAGAGCGTGCCGTTCGTGCTGTCGCAGGACTGAGGGCGGGGGCCGGCGGCGGGACTGCCTCCGCGGGACCGGCGGCAGAACTGAGGGCGGGAGGCTGCCCTTGCGGGACTGACCGCGGGACCGGCGTCGGGCGGTGCGCCTACACGTACCGTTCGAGGATCGAGGACTCCGCGAGACGCGACAGGCCCTCGCGGACCGAGCGGGCGCGGGCCTCGCCGACGCCGTCGACCGCCTGGAGGTCGTCCACGCTGGCGGCGAGCAGCTTCTGCAGCCCGCCGAAGTGCTCGACCAGCCGCTCGATCACCGTGTTCGGCAGCCGCGGCACCTTCGCCAGCAGGCGGTAACCCCGCGGCGACACCGCCGAGTCCAGCGACTCGGGGGAGCCGGTGTAGCCCAACGCCCGCGCCACCGTGGTCAGTTCGATCAGCTCGCTCTGCGGCAGCGCGTCCAGCTCGGCCATCGCCTCGCCGACCGTACGGCTGCGCTTGGCGGTCGGCTCCGGTACGTAGTCCCGGGCCACCAGCTCGCGTTCCGGCTCCACACCCGCGATCAGCTCGTCCAGCTGGAGCGACAGCAGCCGCCCGTCGGTACCCAACTCCACGACGTACTCGGCGATTTCGGTGGCGATCCGGCGGACCATCTCCAACCGCTGCGCCACCGCCGTGACATCGCGGACCGTGACCAGGTCCTCGATCTCCAGCGCCGACAGGGTGCCCGCCACCTCGTCCAGCCGCAGTTTGTACCGCTCAAGGGTGGCCAGCGCCTGGTTGGCCCGGGACAGGATCGCCGCCGAGTCCTCCAGCACCCGGCGCTGACCGTCCACGTACAGCGCGATCAGCCGCATCGACTGACTGACCGAGACCACGGGGAAGTTGACCTGCTTGCTGACCCGGTCCGCGGTGCGGTGCCGGGTGCCGGTCTCCTCGGTGGGGATCGTCGGGTCGGGCACCAACTGCACCCCGGCCCGCATGATCTTGGTCATGTCCTTGTCCAGGATCAGCGCACCGTCCAGCTTGCACAGCTCACGCAGCCGGGTCGCGGTGAATTCCACGTCGAGGACGAAGCCGCCGGAGCACAGCGACTCCACCGTCTTGTCCATGCCCAGCACGATCAGGCCGCCCGTATTGCCGCGCAGAATGCGCTCCAGGCCGTCGCGCAGGGCCGTGCCGGGCGCGACGGCGCTCAGCGACGCGCGCATCAGCCCGCCGTCCTGGCCGGTGCCGGACCTGCTGGCGGAGTCCGCCGCTGCCTTGCGGGCCGGGGCGGCGCCTGCCCGGTCGTTGGCTGCCACTGCGTTCCTCCGGTCGGTGCGGTTTGGAGTGAGTTTACGTCGTCCGCGCCGCGGGCCGCCGATCACCGGCGTACGCCCCCTGCCGCCGGCTACCCCCGGGAGGCCCTGGAAGGCAGCGCGCGCAGGGCGTCACCGATGTCCGCGACCTCGATCACCCGCATCCCCGCGGGCACCTTGCCGGGGTCGGTCGGCACCAGCGCGTGGGTGAAGCCGAGCCGGGCCGCCTCCGACAGGCGGCGCTGCACACCGGTGACCCGGCGCACCTCGCCGGCCAGCCCCACCTCGCCGATCGCCACCAGATTCTTCGGCAGTGGGGTGTCGATCGCCGCGCTGGCCAGCGCCAGCGCCACCGCCAGGTCGGCGGCCGGCTCGGTGAGCCGCACCCCGCCGACGGTCGCCGTGTAGATGTCCTGCTTGCCGATCGCCTTGATCCGGCCGCGCTGCTCCAGCACGGCCAGCATCATCGAGACCCGGGAATTCTCCAGGCCGGACGTCGTACGCCGAGGCGAGGGGATCTGGGTGTCCACGGTCAGCGCCTGCACCTCCGCGACCAGCGGCCGCTTGCCTTCGAGCGTCACCGTCAGGCACGTGCCCGGCACCGGCTCGTCACGCCGGGTCAGGAACAGGCCGGACGGGTCGGCCAGGCCCGTGATCCCCTCGTCGTGCAGCTCGAAGCAGCCGACCTCGTCGGTGGCGCCGTAGCGGTTCTTCACCCCGCGGATCAGCCGCAGCCGCGCGTGCCGGTCGCCCTCGAAGCTCAGCACCACGTCGACCAGGTGCTCCAGCAGCCGCGGCCCGGCGATCGTCCCGTCCTTGGTGACATGGCCGACCAGCAGGGTGGCCATCCCGCGCTCCTTGGACGCCCTGATCAGCGCGCCCGCGACCTCGCGGATCTGCGCCATGCCCCCCGGGGCGCCGTCGATCTCCGGCGAGGCCACCGTCTGCACCGAGTCCAGCACCAGCAGCGACGGCTTCACGTCGTCCAGATGCCCGAGCACCGTCGACAGGTCCGTCTCGGCAGCCAGATAGAGGTGGTCGGCGAGCGCGCCGATACGGTCCGCGCGCAGCCGCACCTGCGAGGCCGACTCCTCACCCGTGACGTACAGCACCGGGTGCTCCGCGCTCGACGCCTTCGCTGCCACGTCCAGCAGGAGTGTGGACTTGCCGACCCCCGGCTCGCCCGCGAGCAGCGCCACCGCCCCCGGCACCAGGCCGCCGCCCAGCACCCGGTCCAGCTCCGGCACCCCGGTCGAGCGCGCGGTCGCCTGCCGCCCGTCCACCTGCGCGATCGGCCGTGCGGGCGAGCTGACCCGCCCCGGCGCGGTGGTCCGTACGGCCGACACGCCGCCGTGCTGCTCGACCGTCCCCCACGCCTGGCACTCGCCGCACCGGCCGAGCCATTTCACCGTGGTCCAGCCGCACTCGGTACAGCGGTAGGAGGGACGGTCCTTCGGGGCGGGCTTGCGGGTGGCCATGGCGCCACCGTAGCGGTCGGGTACGACAGCGGGGTCCGGCCGCGGGTTCGCCCGCGGCCGGCCTCGGTCGGGTGTGGCCGGCCTCGGGCGGCTGGGGACGGGTTCGGACGGCTTCCGGGGGGCGGCTCCGGGGGGCGCGAACGGGGGCGTACGGCGCGGGCGTCGCGGGCGGGCACGCGTATTCACTCGCAAGAGTGGTCGGACTGTCTCAAATCGGGCCGCATCGCCACCCATAAGGATTAATGGCCGCGAGGACTGCTGAAGCGGGGCGGGTCGCGGGCCTACCGTCGCCCGGTGATGAGCAGGCAGGAGACCCCCACCCCCATCCCGCAGAACGGTGCGCACCGCAGGCACCGGGCTGCGGCGTTTGGGCGTTCTGCGGCGCGCGAGCGGTCGGCCGCGCGGGACCGTGACGCGGCGCGCCGCCCGCACGGCACGCTGCCGATGGTGCCGCCCGCGCACTACGAGCCGTACCTCGACGGCCTGTTCACGTACTGCCTGTCCGTCCTGTGCGAGCACGACGCCGCCGCCGGCGCCCTCGGCGACGTCCTCGCGCTCGCCGAACGCCAGCGCGCCCGGCTGCGCGACTCCGACCTGCGGCGCCCCTGGCTCTACGCGCTCGCCCGCTGGTGCTGCCTGCGCCGGCTCGCCGCCGGCATCCCGCCCGCGCCGGCCCGCGCCGCCGCCTCCCTCGCCGCCCAGCGGGCCGCCCAACTCGCCGCCCTGGCCTGGCCGGAGGCCGCCGGCACCACCCCCGAGCAGCGCGAGGCCCTGGAGTTGGCGGTACGCCACCAACTGCCGCCGTACGAGGTCGCCGCCGTCCTCGGGCTCGACACCGACACCGCACGCGGCCTGCTGGCCCGCGCCGCCTGCGAGGTCGAGCGCACCCGGGCCGCGCTCGCCGTCGTCGACACCGGGCGCTGCGGGTCGCTCGCCCGACTCGCCGGGGACGACCGGGTGCTGCTCGGGCCCGCGCTCCGTGGCGAACTCGTCCGCCACGTCGACGCGTGCGTGGTGTGCCGGCGCACCGCGGAACGCGCCGTCGCCGCCGGGGCGTGGCCCGGCGCCGCAGACGCCACCGACGTACTCGCGCTCATCGAGGCGCCGCGGGCCGCCGCCTGCGCGGCGCTCCTGCACGCCATGGAGACCGGCGCCGGGCGCAGCCGCCAGGCCACGCCGCGCTTCGACCGGCGCGGCTTCCCCCTCGACCTCAAGGACCGGGCGGCGCGGCGGGCACAACTGCGGCACCGTGCCGTGACGACCACGGTCGTCGCGGCCGTCGTCGCCGCGCCCGTCCTGGCGATCTGGGCCGCGTATCGGGCGACGCCGCTGGGCGGTGACGACGCGCCCCACGGCGGGGGGCGGGCGGCGGCCGGGGCGCCGGACGGGGCGGGGGTGCCTGACGGGGCGGCCGGCGGGTCGCGCTCGCGGCCCTCGGCGGCCGGTTCGCCGTCCGTTCCTGTGGACGCCGACGTCACTGCCGTGACCGTCACTGCGGCGGGTGTGTCGGCGCCTTCCGCCGGGGCTTCTCTGACGGTGACGGCGGCGCCCGGGGCCGGGCGCACCCTCGTCACCCTCACGGCGGGTGGCTCGGGCGAGGTGCGGTGGGCCGCGTCCACGGCGGCGGGGTGGCTGCGGCTGTCGGCGGTGCGGGGTGTGCTCCGCACCGGGGAGTCGGTGACCGTGGCGGTGACGGTGGTCCCCGAGCTTGCGCCCGACGGCTCGTGGTCGGCGTCGATCGCTTTCGCGCCGGGGGGCGGGGCGGTGGTTCTGCGGGGTACGACGCGGAGGGCGTCGCCGCCACCGGTGTCACCGTCCCCGGCCCCGCCGCCGCCACCCGCCTCGGCTACGGCGTCACCCACGCCGTCGGCGCCCGCCTCGGAGTCACCGTCCCCGGCGCCGACGGCCACGCTCACGCCGGGCTGACGTGGCTGGGGTCGGTACCGCTCCGGGGTATCTCCTCGGACTGCGCACCTGAGCTCTGTGCGAACGTTCCTGCGGGAGTCGTGCGCAGTCCTGCGGGGACACCCCCGGACCGTCCCCTCCGGCCCGGCTCTGCGGCTGCCTGTCGCGGTGGGTGAGCAAACCCCCGGGGTACGCCGTCACGCACGGGCGCGCAACCGCCCGCAGGGAGACCTGCATACGCCCCACGACGGCACCAGCGCCCCGCAGGCGCGGGAACCGTCACAGCAAGGTCAGCACCCGCGGCCCGGCCGCGGTGATGGCGACCGTGTGCTCGATGTGCGCCGCCCGGCTGCCGTCGACCGTGCTGAGGGTCCATCCATCCGCCCTGGTGTGGTATTCGTCCCGCCCCCCAGCCATCAGCATCGGCTCGATCGCGAGAGCCAGCCCCGGCTTGAGGGGGAAGCCGCGCCCGGCCCGCCCGCGGTTCGGCACGTGGGGATCCTCATGCATGCGCCGCCCGATCCCGTGCCCCCCGAAATCCGCCGGCATTCCGCAGCGCGCTTCCCGCGCGACCGTTCCGATCGCGTGCGAGATGTCACCGACGCGGTTGCCGGCGACGGCCGCGGCGATGCCGGCGTCCAGGGCCCTGCGGGTCGCGGCGATGAGGTCCAGGTCGGCCTGGCGGGGGGTGCCGACGGTGAAGGAGATGGCGGCGTCGCCGGTCCAGCCGTCGAGTTCGGCGCCGCAGTCGACGCTGACGAGGTCGCCGTCGCGGAGCCGGTAGTCGGTGGGGATGCCGTGGACGATGGCGTCGTTGACCGAGGTGCAGATCACGGCGGGGAAGGGGGTGGGGGCGAAGGACGGCCGGTAGCCGAGGAAGGGGGATCCGGCGCCGGCTTCGGTGAGGACGGCGCGGGCCGCCTCGTCGAGTTCCCGCAGCGACACCCCGACGGCCGCTGCCGCCTCGGCGGCGGCGAGTGCCCGGGCGACGACCCGGCCTGCCTCGCGCATCGCGTCCAGTGCCGTGTCGGTCTTGATCTCCACCATGGTGTGGCTCCCTTGTCTCCAATACTTATACCGGTATTAGTATCACGGGCATGGTGAGAACTCCTTTGACCCCGTGGGAACACCGGCGCGGAGAGCGGTTCGGCGCGCTGATGCGCCAGGCGCGCGGTGATCGCAGCATGGTGGAGGTCGCCGCGGCCGCGGGAGTGTCCGCGGAGACGCTGCGCAAGATCGAGACGGGCCGGGCGCCGACGCCGGCCTTCTTCACGGTGGCGGCGCTCGCCGCCGCGGTGGGGCTGTCGCTCGACGACCTGGCCGCCGCGTGCGGCCAGGAGGCCGAGGAGGAGGTGGCTCTGTCCGCGTGAGTCAGGCCGGGTCGGACGGGTGCGGGGCGAGGAGGGGGAGGCCGCGGGCGAGGCGGGCCTCGCAGGCGGTGACGAGTTCGGCGTAGCCGGCTTCGCCCATGAGTTCGGTCAGCTCGGCGCGGTAGGAGACGTAGACGGGCTCGCCGCCGCCGTGGGCCGAGGTGGCGGAGGTGCACCACCAGTGCAGGTCGTGGCCGCCGGGGCCCCAGCCGCGGCGGTCGTACTCACCGATCGAGACGACCAGGACGCGGCTGTCGTCCGGCCGGTCGACCCAGTCGAACGTCCGGCGGATCGGGAGCTGCCAGCACACGTCCGGCTTGGTCTCCAGCGGCTCGCGGTTCTCGCGCAGGGCGAGGGCGTGCAGCGCGCAGCCCTGGCCGCCGGAGAAACCGGCCCGGTTGGAGAAGATGCAGGCGCCGTCCACGACGCGGGTCTGCCGCTCGCCGTCCTCGTTCTCCTCGATCCAGGAGCCGCCGGCGCCGGTGCCCAGCTCGTGGAACTGCCAGGTGTCCGGGGTCAGCCGGGCCATATGCCCGGCGACCCGCTTCTCGTCGTCGTCATCGGAGAAGTGCGCGCCGAGCGAGCAGCACCCGTCGTCGGCGCGGCCGGCCACGATCCCCTGGCAGCCGCTGCCGAAGATGCAGTTCCAGCGGGAGGTCAGCCAGGTCAGGTCGCACCGGAAGACCTGTTCCTCGTCGGCGGGGTCGACGAATTCCACCCAGGCACGGGCGAAGTCGAGGCCTGCCTCGTCAGCCGTCGCCACCGGTCCGGTCTGCTGCACGCCCTTGCGGGTCTTCGCCTTTGCCACGGGCCCAACCCTAAGACCGGAATGCGCCGAATACGGTCACCCGCCACCCCCGATCGTCTCCCGCCGCCCCGCGCCGCCCTCGCACGGTCGTTCCCGACCTGCCGGGCGAACGCCAGTGGCGGGGGTGCTTCACCCGGACGGGGGATGATCTCCGGGGGGCGCGGCCATGAGGATGGTCACATGGATCCCGAACTCGAAGCATTCATCCCGCTTGTCCCCCTGCCCGACTTCTCCGATCCGGTCACCGAGCGCAAGAAGCTCGCCGAGCGGGTCGCCGCGGGGCCGGCGCCGGACATCACGGGCTTGGAGATCGAGGACCGCATGGTGCCCGCCGATCCCGATGTGCCGGTGCGGATCTACCGGCCGCGGCAGGCGCAGGGCGCCGTCATCTGGCTGCACGGCGGCGGATGCGTCATGGGCGACCTGGACACCGAGCACCCGTGGGCCAGCCGGATCGCCCAGGTCTCCGGCGCCGTGGTGATCTCGGTGGCCTACCGCCTGGCGCCGGAGAATCCGTTCCCGGCCGCGCTGGACGACGCCTTCGCCGTACTGGCCTGGGCGGCGGCGCGGGCCGGTGAAGTCGGTGCGGAGCCGGACCGTATCGCGATCGCGGGCCACAGCGGCGGCGGCGGGCTCGCGGCGGCGCTGGCGTTGCGGGCGCGTGACCAGGGCGGCCCGCCGATCCGCTTCCAGCTGCTCCATCAGCCCGGGCTCGACGACCGGCAGGAGACATGGTCGGCACGCCACTTCACCGACACCCCCTCGTCCAACCGGCACAACGTCACCACGTCGTGGGGCCATTACCTGGGCTCCACGCCCGCTTCCACCCCGTACGCGGTGGCGGCGCGGGCCGAGGACCTCTCCGGCCTGCCGCCCGCCTTCATCGCCACCGCGGAGTTCGACCCGAACCGCGACGAGGACATCGCGTACGCGCTGCGCCTGCTCCAGGCCGGCGTGCCCGTCGAACTGCACCAGTGGCCCGGCACCTTCCACGGGTCGCAGGTGATCGCGTCCGCCGAGGTCTCGAAGCGGCAGATCGCCGAACTGGGCGACGTCCTGCGCCGTGCCCTCGCCCCCGGAAAGTCCTAGGGCCTTCTAGCCGCAAGCGACTCTTCCCGGGGGGAACACGGCAGCTCCCGGCGCTGACTACAGTGCTGCCCATGCGACTGGGAGTGCTCGACGTGGGGTCCAACACCGTTCACCTGCTGGTGGTGGACGCGCACCCGGGCGCGCGGCCGCTGCCGGCGTATTCGCACAAGGCGGAGCTGCGGCTCGCCGAACTGCTGGACGAGGACGGCGCGATCAGCCGGGACGGGGTCGACCGGCTGGTCGGGACCATCGCGGACGCGCTGCGGGTCGCGGAGGACAAGGGCGCCGAGGACGTGCTGCCGTTCGCCACGTCGGCGGTGCGCGAGGCGGCCAACGGCGAGGCGGTGCTGGCGCGGGTCGAGCAGGAGACCGGGGTGCGGCTGACCGTGCTGTCCGGCGAGGACGAGTCACGGCTGACCTTCCTCGCGGTACGCCGCTGGTTCGGCTGGTCGGCGGGCAAGCTGCTGGTGCTGGACATCGGCGGCGGCTCGCTGGAAGTCGGCTACGGCATGGACGAGTACCCGGACGCGGCGGTGTCGCTGCCGCTGGGCGCAGGCCGGCTGACCGGCGGGTGGCTGCCGGGGGACCCGCCGTCCGCGCAGGACGTGCGCAAGCTGCGGCGGCACGTCAGGGCGGAGATCGCCAGGACCGTAGCGGAATTCGCCCGGCTCGGGCCGTCCGACCACGCGGTGGGGACGTCGAAGACGTTCCGGCAGCTGGCCAGGATCGCGGGCGCGGCCCGCAGCGCGGAGGGGCTGTACGTGCAGCGGGTGCTGCGCAGGGACGCCCTGGAGGAGTGGGTGCCGCGGCTGGCCGGGATGACGGCGCAGCAGCGGTCCGGGCTGCCGGGGGTCTCGGAGGGGCGGGCGGGGCAGTTGCTCGCGGGGGCGCTGGTGGCCGAGGGGGCGATGGACCTCTACGGCGTGGACGAGCTGGAGATCTGCCCGTGGGCGCTGCGCGAGGGCGTGATCCTGCGCAAGCTCGACGTCATGGCGGCGGACACCGGCGGCGCCGCGTCGGCCGGGGGCCTCGCGGGCGACACGCACGGCGGTGTGGCCAACCCCACACCCGCCGCCACCCCGTACAACGGCGGTACGGCGGCCACTGTGGCCCGTCGGTACGGCTGAGACGCCCGGTACGCACGGGCCCCGCCGTACCCTGGCTCCCGTGGCTGAACCAGTGGACCCCAGGAAGCGAACCGGCGGCGTATCCGGCGTGAAGGTCGCGCTGTCCACGGCCTCGGTGTATCCGGAGTCCACGGCGACGGCGTTCGAGATCGCCGCCCGGCTGGGATACGACGGGGTCGAGGTCATGGTGTGGACCGACCCGGTGAGCCAGGACGTGGACGCGCTGCGCCGGCTCTCGGACTACCACCGGATGCCGATCCTGGCCGTGCACGCCCCCTGCCTGCTGATCACCCAGCGGGTGTGGTCCACCGACCCGTGGGTGAAGCTCCAGCGGGCCAGGAACGCGGCGCTGCGGCTGGGCGCGTCGACGGTCGTGGTGCACCCGCCCTTCCGCTGGCAGCGCGGTTACGCGCGGGAGTTCGTCCGCGGCCTGTGGCGCATGGCGGACGAGACCGACGTGCGCTTCGCGGTGGAGAACATGTACCCGTGGCGCTACCGGGACCGCGAGGTGATGGCGTACGCGCCGGACTGGGACGTGACCCGGGAGGACTACCGGCACTTCACGGTGGACCTGTCGCACGCGGCGACCTCCCGTACGGCCGCGATGGACATGGTCGGCCGGATGGGCGACCGGCTCGCGCACGTGCACCTGGCGGACGGCAGCGGCTCGGCGAAGGACGAGCACCTGGTGCCGGGGCGCGGGACACAGCCGTGCGCCGCGCTGCTGGAGTCGCTGGCGGGCAGCGGCTACGCCGGGCACGTGGTGATCGAGGTCAACACCCGGCGGGCGATGTCGGCGGCCGAGCGCGAGGGCGACCTGGCGGAGGCGCTGGACTTCACCCGCCGCCACCTGGCGGTGCCCGCCGCCCGCCCGTCGTCGGTCCGCGCATGAGCGGTACGGCCTCCGGTACGGCCTCCGGTACGTCGGCGGGCGCTCCCGCCGGTGCCTCCGGTACGCCCGCGGGTGCGGCTGCTTCCGCGGCCGGCTCCGCGGGTACGGCGCAGGACGGGCCGCCGCGCCGCCGGGGACGGCCCGCCGGGACCAGGACCGGGGACGCCGCCGGCACCCGGGAGCGGATCCTCGCCGCCGCCCGCGAGGAGTTCTCGGTCCGCGGCTACGACAGGACCTCGGTCCGCTCCATCGGCAAGGCGGCCGGTGTGGACGCGGCCCTGGTCCACCACTACTTCGGCACCAAGGAGCAGGTCTTCGCCGCCGCCGTCGAGGTGTCCTTCGGCCCGGCCCTGGAGCTGCCGGGCGCCATGGCGGCGGGCGGCCCGGACGGCATGGGGGAGCGGCTGGCCCGCTTCATGCTGGGCGTGTGGGAGAACCCGGTCACCCGGGGGCCGCTGCTGGCGATCGTACGGTCGGCGGTCACCAACGAGCGGGCCGCCGCCGTCTTCCGCGGGCTGATCAGCCGCAAGGTGCTGGCGCGGGTCGCGGGGGAGCTGCGGGTCGCCGACCCCGAATTCCGGGTGCAGCTCGCCGCGGCGCAACTGGTCGGGATCATCATGCTGCGGTACGTGGTGAAGGTGGAGCCGATCGCCTCGGCCGCGGCGGAGGACCTGGTGACCGTGGTCGCGCCGACGCTCCAGCGCTATCTGACCGACCCGGACGTACGGCCCGGCGCCGCGGAGGCTTAGGAACGGGCGTGCGGAACGCCGGACAGGTGTTCCGTCATCCGGACGAGGTGTCCGGATCCTGGGCGACGGGCGTACCCTCGACGGCACGGTCGCGCGTCGCGGCCCGTCGTACGAGCAGAGTGAACCCAAGGGAGTGGACATCGTGCCCGAGCTGAGGTCACGTACGGTCACCCACGGCCGCAACATGGCAGGCGCCCGTGCGCTGATGCGCGCGTCCGGCGTGGACAACGCCGATATCGGCAAGCCGATCGTCGCGGTCGCCAACAGCTTCACCGAGTTCGTACCCGGGCACACCCACCTCCAGCCGGTCGGCCGGATCGTCTCCGAGGCGATCAAGGCCGCGGGCGCGGTGCCGCGCGAGTTCAACACCATCGCGGTGGACGACGGCATCGCCATGGGCCACGGCGGGATGCTCTACTCGCTGCCGTCCCGCGACCTGATCGCCGACTCCGTGGAGTACATGGTCGAGGCGCACTGCGCCGACGCGCTGATCTGCATCTCCAACTGCGACAAGATCACCCCGGGCATGCTGATGGCCGCGCTGCGGCTGAACATCCCGACGGTCTTCGTCTCCGGCGGCCCGATGGAGGCCGGCCGGGCCACCCTGGTCGACGGCACGGTCCGCAAGCTCGACCTGATCAACGCCATCGCCGACGCCGTCAACGAGAACGTCTCGGACGAGGACATCCTCCGTATCGAGGAGAACGCCTGTCCGACCTGCGGCTCCTGCTCGGGCATGTTCACCGCGAACTCGATGAACTGCCTCACCGAGGCGATGGGCCTGGCCCTGCCGGGCAACGGCTCGGTGCTGGCCACCCACACCGCACGCAAGGCGCTCTACCAGGACGCCGGCCGCACCGTCGTGGAACTGACCCGCCGCTACTACGAGCAGGACGACGCGTCCGTGCTGCCGCGGGCGATCGCGACCCGGGCCGCCTTCGAGAACGCCATGGCCCTGGACATCGCCATGGGCGGCTCGACCAACACGATCCTGCACCTGCTGGCCGCCGCCCAGGAAGCCGAACTGGACTACGGCCTGTCCGACATCAACGACGTCTCGCGCCGGGTGCCGTGCCTGGCCAAGGTCGCGCCGAACGTCGCGCCGGGCGGCACGTACTACATGGAGGACGTGCACCGGGCCGGCGGCATCCCGGCGATCCTCGGGGAGCTCTACCGCGGCGGGCTGCTCAACGAGGACGTGCACACCGTCCACTCCCGCTCCATCAAGGAATGGCTCGACACCTGGGACGTGCGCGGCGGTTCCCCGTCCGAGACCGCCGTCGAAATGTGGCACGCGGCCCCCGGCTGCGTCCGCTCCGCCACCGCCTTCTCGCAGTCGGAGCGGTGGGAGACGCTGGACACCGACGCGGCGGGCGGCTGCATCCGCGACGTCGAGCACGCCTACTCCCAGGACGGCGGCCTGGCCGTGCTGCGCGGCAACCTGGCCGTGGACGGCGCGGTGGTCAAGACGGCCGGCGTCGACGAGTCGATCTGGACCTTCGAGGGTCCCGCGGTCGTCTGCGAGTCGCAGGAGGAGGCCGTCGAGAAGATCCTCCACAAGGAGATCACGCCCGGCGACGTCATCGTCATCCGCTACGAGGGTCCGCGTGGCGGCCCCGGCATGCAGGAGATGCTCTACCCCACCTCGTACTTGAAGGGCCGCGGCCTCGGCAAGTCCTGCGCGCTGATCACCGACGGCCGCTTCTCCGGCGGTACTTCGGGCCTGTCCATCGGCCACGCCTCGCCCGAGGCGGCCTCCGGCGGCACCATCGCCCTGGTCCACGACGGCGACCGCATCCGGATCGACATCCCGGCCCGGACGATGGAACTCCTGGTCTCCGACGAGGAGTTGGCCGCCCGCCGGGACGCGCTCGGCGGCGTCTACGCGCCCCGCGCCCGCGAGCGCAAGGTCTCCACGGCGCTGCGCGCGTACGCGGCCATGGCGACCAGCGCGGATCGCGGGGCGGTCCGCGACATCTCGAAGCTCGAAGGCTGAGCCTGTCCGTACGGCTGCCCGCCGCCCCGGGGTCTTTTCCCGGGGCGGCGGGCAGTTGGCGTTCTTCGGGGTCCTGGGGTCGTGGGGTCGTGCGGCCCCGGGGCACTGGGTCAGCTCAGGCCGAGGACGGCCGCGGTCCGGTCGGCGAGCTTCGACTCGCCCAGGGCGTTGGGGTGGATCGGCACGAAGTTGGTGCCGAACAGCACCGGTTCGATCCACCGGGTGCCGATCGGCTGACAGGCGTCGTGCCCTTCCGACACCCCGGAGACGTCCACGTACGTGGCGCCGGTCTCGGCGGCGGCGCGCTGCACCGCCGAGTTGAGGTGGGTCTGGAGATCCCGCACGTAGGCCAGGTCGCCTGAGGCGATCGGCAGCTTCGCGAAGCAGCCGGCGACCGGGGCGGTGGGCACGACCCAGGGGTAACCGAGGATCGCCACCCGGGCGTTCGGCGCCTTGGCGCGTACGGACGCGAGCGCGGCCTTGATCGCCGGGTAGGTGCCGTTGTCGATCTGGTCGTCGAAGGTGCTGCCGTACAGCGTCTGGCAGGGGTGCCCGATGCCGAAGGTCGCCAGCCCCGCGGAGCCGCAGGCCAGGGCCGCGTCGATGAAGGTGTTGTTGTCGTTGCCGCCGATCGTCATCGTGACCAGGCCCGTGCTGCTGCTCAGGGCGTCCAACTGCGGCGGCACGTCGGGGTATTGCGCCCCGGCGAAGTCCTTGGTCTCGGCGGCGCCGCAGGTCACGTCCTTGAGCGCGAGCCCCGCGCGGGCGGCGAGCACATGCGGGTAGTTCGCGCTGGACCGCACGCACAGCAGTGCCGCGTCCGGGTCGAGCGGCAGGACGCCGGACGCGGCGCTGTAGCTGTCGCCCATCGCCACGTACGACTGCTGCGCCTGCGGTGCCTGCCGTCCTGGCGACGCCTGTGCGGCGGGGGCGTTCAGGCCGAGGACGGCCAGGGTGCCGGCGGCCAGGACGGCCGCCAGTCCCCGGGTCCTGCGGGCGAGGATGCGCATCGACATCTGCTGTCTCCTTTGACGCTGACATGACACTGGCATCGCTTGGTGCGGGTATCGGACGAGATCGGATGAAGTCGCTGGTGCTCCGCAGAAGTTACTGACTGGTCAGTCTGTGGTCAATGCTCCGCGCACGCAGTAGTCCCCAGGAGTTCACTTTTTCACCGTTTCGCCCCACACCGGCCGCGTCCTCGCACGGCCACCTACCGTCGCGCCGGGCCGCGCCGCCACAAGCGGCCCCCCGGGGAGCGCGCGCGAGCGCAGCGCTTCGGCGGCGTCAATGCCCGGCGCCACGGGTACCCCGTTCAGGCGCGCCGTGGGCGTGGTGGCTCGCCGGTGAGGTGCGGGGTGCGGTGGGGTGGCGGGTCGTGAAGACACTGCACATGGTGGCCGCCACCACGTTGATCCTGCTCGCGGCGCAAGCCCCCGCCCTGGGGCAGGGGGTGGTCCCCGACCCGAACCCGGGGCTGCAGCTGACCGTCGCCGCCCGGGACGGGAGTTGGGCGCGGAGCGCCGGGCTGGCCTGTGATCCGTTTCCGCACGGGAGCCATCCGCTCGCCGTACCCGCCTGTACGGCGCTGTCCGCCGCGAACGGGGACTTCGACGCGCTGCCCGGCCAGCCGGGCGTCTGCCGGGACCCGTACCAGCCGGTGGCAGTCAGCGCCCGGGGGGAATTCCACGGCCACCCGGTGGACTGGCGGAAGAAGTTCGCCAACCTCTGCGTCCTGAAGGCCGCGACCGGCCCGGTCTTCGCTTTCGCCCGCGGCTAGGCCCCACTGACGCGGGCTGACGGATTGCCCGCAAGGAGGGAGTGCTTCCGCGAAGCCGGGGCAAGCGGTTGTTCAGGTACCTGACAGTCGGGGCCTGGAAAGTGAGGCAGTGACATGTCGTTCCTCTGGGCGATTATTGCGGGCCTGATCATCGGCCTGCTGGCCAAGCTCGTTCTGCCCGGGCGCCAGCCCATTCCCCTGTGGCTGACGATCCTCCTCGGCGTGATCGGCGGCCTGCTGGGCAACGGCCTGGCCTCGGCTCTCGACGTCTCCGACACCAACGGGGTCGACTGGATCCGGCACGCCCTGCAGATCGGGGCGGCGGCGGTGCTGATCGCCCTCGTCACACCGGCATGGGGCCGACGTCGCGCCTGACGGTGCACAGTCACCAGTCCTCATTCCACGGCCCTCGCGGTCCTGGCCCAGGCGGGTCAGGGCCGCGAACGCCTGTGTACCCGCGGTGGCCGAGTACGCCACCAGGCGGTGCGGCGGCGGCAGCGGTGTGGACAGCACGACGTAGTCGAGGGTGAGCGCTCCTGCCACCGGGTGCAGCAGGCGTTTGCGGCCGTCGACCTTGTGGTGCAGGGCGCGGGCGGTCCACAGCCGGCGGAAATCGGGGCTGGCAGTGGTGAGTTCGGCGACCAGCGCGGCCAGCGCGGGGTCGTCGGGGCGGTGCCCGGTCGCCGCGCGCAGATG
Source organism: Streptomyces sp. NBC_01477 (assembly GCF_036227245.1). Lineage (GTDB taxonomy): Bacteria > Actinomycetota > Actinomycetes > Streptomycetales > Streptomycetaceae > Actinacidiphila. The sequence goes on along the minus strand of NZ_CP109445.1, from coordinate 3,771,603 downwards.
CGCCACCGAATCGGCCGCGATCTCCGGCCAGTCCGCGAACAGCGTCCGGGCCGCCGGATCGGTGAAGACGTACCGCACATTGTTGGGGCGGCGCGGCCCTTCGACGAGGTGCGCGAAGAGCGCGGCGGCGGTGGAATTCCAGGCCAGTACGTCGCTGCGGGCGTCGATCACGTAGCCGGCGGTGGGCGGCGCGAGCAGGTCGAGCATGCGCCGCGCGCCCGACGCGGGCACGGCGGCCTCCGGCGGCGGACCCGCCGGGTCGGCGGCCAGCGCGAAGAGGTGGCCGCTCTCCTGCGGGGTCAGGCGCAGCGCCCGGGCCAGCGCGCCCAGCACACCGGCCGACGGGTGCGGGGCGCGGCCCTGTTCGAGCCGGGTGTAGTAGCCCGCGCTCACCCCGGCCAGCCGGGCGACCTCAGCCCGCCGCAGCCCGGGCGTACGCCGTACGCCCTCGCCGCCGGGCAGCCCCACCGCGTCGGGCGCGAGCCGCGTACGCCGGGAGCGCAGGAAGGCGCCCAGCTCACGCGCCCGCAGATCGTTCCGCCGCCCGGCCATCCCGGCTGCCCCTTGTCGCTGTCGCGCTCGATCTTGTACGAGTGCCCGGTGCGGTACGCCCGGAGGTCCGGACCCGTGCGGTATGCCCGGCGGCCCGGTCCCTTGCCGTACGCGTGGCGGCCCCGATCCGTACGGGACGCCGGGCGCGGTACGCCCGGAGCGCCGACCCGTGTCGTACGCGCGGCGGCCCCGATCCGTACGGGACGCCGGAGTCCGTACGCCCCAAGGCCGCGCCCCCGCCGAACGTCCCCTTGTGTCCCGGCCCGAACCGCCCGCGTCCCGGCCGCAACCGGCCCGCACCCGGTGGCACCGCACCGCCGGTCAGCGTAGCCCTGTCAGGTGCACCCTCGCCGCTTCCGCCGGGACACCGCCCGGGCCAGCCTGGGACGGTGATCATCACCGCCCGCCGGCCTGCCGCGGCCACTCCCGCCAGCGCCCGACTGACCCTCTTCGCCGCCTCGTTCGGCTTCCTGATGGTGAGCCTCGACGCCACCATCGTGAACGTCGCCCTGCCCACCCTCGGCCGTGACCTGGGCGCCGGGCTCAGCGGGCTGCAATGGGTGGTGGACGGCTACGTGCTGATGTTCGCCGCCTTCCAGCTGATCGGCGGCTCGCTCGGCGACCGCCTCGGCGCGCGCCGGGCCTTCACGGCGGGGCTCGGCCTGTTCATGGCGGCGTCGCTGGCCTGCGGGCTGGCCGTCTCCCCGGGGATGCTGATCGGCGCGCGCCTCGTGCAGGGCGTCGGCGCTGCCGTGCAGCTGCCCGCGTCGCTGGCGATGGTGCGGCACGCGTACGCCGACGCCGCCGCGCGGACCCGGGCGGTCGGCGTATGGGCGGCGGCCGGCGGCGCGGCGGTCGCCGCGGGACCCGTGGTCGGCGGACTGCTGCTGGCCTGGCTCGGCTGGCGGTCGCTGTTCCTGGTGAACCTGCTGATCGGGGCGGTCGGCCTGGCGGCGGCGGCCCGCGCGGACCCGGCGCCCGGTGTCCGCCGCCGGTTCGACCTGCCGGGGCAGGCGGCCGTGCTCGCGGCCTTGTGCGGGCTGACCTTCGCCCTGATCGAGGGCGGCCCGCTCGGCTGGACGTCGGCCCCGGTGCTCGCCGCGTTCGCGGTGGCCTCGGCGGCGGGCACGGTCTTCTCACGCTGGGAGCGCCGCGCGGCCGAACCGATGCTGCCGCCGCGGCTGTTCGCCGACCCCGCGGTGTCGGCCGCCGCCGCGGCGGGCTTCGCGCAGAACTTCGCCTACTACGGCATCGTCTTCCTGCTCAGCCTGTTCCTGCAGAACGAACGGGGCGACTCCGCGCTGGTGACCGGCCTGGCCTTCCTGCCGATGAGCCTGGCCGCGATGGCGGCGAACCTGGGCGGCGGGCGGCTGACCGCGAGCCACGGGCCGAGGGCGCCGCTGGTCGGCGGCCAGCTGCTCTTCGCGGCCGGGCTGCTGGCCCTGCTCGCGGTCGGCCCCGGCGCCCCGCTGTGGGCGGTCTGCCCGGTCACGGTCCTGGTCGGCCTCGGCGGCGGGGCGGCGGTGCCCGCCATGACCAGCGCCGTCCTCGACGCGGCACCGCCCGCCCACGCCGGGGTCGCGGCTGCCGGGCTGAACACCGCGCGCCAGGTCGGCGGGGCGGTCGGCGTGGCCCTTTTCGGCGCGCTGGTGGCCGGCGGCTTCCTGCCGGGGCTGCGGCTGTCGCTGCTGGTGGCCGCCGCCGCGCTGCTCGCGGGGGCGTCGGTGACGGCACGCTGGGTGCGGCGGCCGGGCCGCCGGGCCGGGACATAGGCTGCGGTCCATGAGCAGGCATATATCTTTCGAACGGCTGCACAATTTCCGCGACCTCGGCGGTTACCCGACCGCCGACGGCCACGTCGTGCGGTGGGGGCGGCTGTTCCGCGCCGACTCGCTGGGCAAGCTGGGCGGTGCCGACTGGGACCGCTTCCTCGATCTGGGCGTGACCACGGTCATCGACCTGCGCTACCCGTGGGAGATCGACGCCAAGGGGCGGGTGCCCGAGCACCCGGCGCTCGCGTACCACAACCTCAGCATCGAGCACCGCCCGTACGACCAGCCGTCGCTGGGACCCGACGTGGAGACCGGCCCGTTCCTGGCCGAGCGCTTCATGGAGGTCGCGCAGGACGGCGTCAAGGAACTGCGGCAGGCCCTCGACGTGATCGCCGCCCCGGACCGCGGCCCGGTGGTCTTCCACTGCGCCTCGGGCAAGGACCGCACCGGACAGCTCGCCGCCCTCGTCCTGGCGCTGCTGGGCGTGCCGGACGATGTCATCATCGAGGACTTCGCCCTGACCGAACTGGCCACCGAGCGCCTGCTCGCCGACTGGCGCGCCGACCACGGGGGCCGCTGCCCGCAATGGCCCGGTTACGGCCGCGCGCCCGCCGAGGTGATGCGGCTCTTCCTGGCCGCGATGGCCGACAAGTACGGGTCCGTAGCGGCTTACGCGGCACGGGAGTTGGGCGCCGACGCCGAGCTGATCGCCGCGCTGCGCCGCAACCTGCTCGAACCGGAGCTGGCCTTCCGGCGCGCGGACGAGGCCGACGTACCGCTGCTGGTCGGCCTGCGCGACGCCGCCGCGCGCTGGCAGATCGCCCGCGGCATCGACCAGTGGCACCCGGGCGAGCTGGGCGAGGACCACTTCCGCGCCCGGCTCGCGGACGGCGAGGTCTGGATCGCCACGCTCGGCACCGGCGGCCCGGTCGCCGGTGCCTGGGAGCTGTGGTGGGACGACCCGGCGGCCTGGGGCAGCACACCCGGCGCCGCCGGCTACGTCCACCGGCTGATGACCGCCCGCGACACCGCTCCGCCCGGCACCGGCCGCCGCCTGCTCGCCGAGGCCGAACGCCGCATCGCCGAGGCGGGATTGAGCCTGTGCCGCCTCGACTGCCTGGCCGACAACGCCTTCCTGCACACGTACTACCGGGCGGCGGGCTACCGGGTCGTCGGCGAGCAGTCCGTGAAGTCCGGTGTGGGGCAGGGGACATACGCCGTCACGCTCCTGGAGAAGCACCTCACCGCCGGGTGACCCCCGCCGCCCCGGTCAGTGGGCGGCCCGCGGGGCGAGCTTCCACAGCCGGACCGTACGGTCGGAACTCGCGGCGGCGGGCAACCGGCCGTCGGCGCTGAAGGCCACCGAGCGGATCAGGCCGGAATGACCGGTGGGGGTCGCGGTGACGCGGCGGTCGGCCACCTTCCACAGCTCGACGGTGCCGTTCTCCGCGCCGGTGGCCAGGAATTTCCGTTCGGGCTGAACGCCAGCGCGTACACCGGACCCGAAGTGCCGGTCAGGACGGTGACCTTGTCCTGCGTGACGCCCGTCCACAGCCGGACGGAGCCGGCGGCGCCCGCGAAGACCGTGCCGTCGCCGTCCGGTACGAACGCCACCGACGACACCTCGACGCCGGTGCCTGCGCTGCCCGTGACGAGGGTGGAGGGCGTCCGCGACGGGACGTTCCACAGCGCGACGGTCCCGCCGGAGTCGATGCTCAGCAGGCTCTTCCCGTCCGGGCTGGGCCCGCCCTGGCGCGTCGCGCAAGCGGGGAGGGTGCTGGCAGGAGCCGCACCCTCCGCGGAGGAGGAACCGTGCCCCGGGGGCGCGGGGAACTGCGCGACCAGCCGAGACGGCGGGAGAGAAGCACTGCCACGGCAAGTGGCAGTCACCCGGGGGCGCGGGGAGCTGCGCGACAAGCCATGTCGGCGCGCCAGGCGACAGGTCACCGCAAGTGGGAGGTCCCGGGCAAACCGCCGGAGGCAACCGGCATAATTGACCGCGTGAGCGACACGACGAAGACCCGGCCGGAGGCCCCGGCGCCGGAGGCGATCCGCTGGTTCGGCACCACCTGGCTCGACCACGACCGCGGCTACGCCTGGCGCAGGACCGCCGCAGCGGCCGGCTCCCTCCTGGCCGCCGCAGCCGCCGCCTTCGTGCTGCGCCTCGGCTTCCAGGGCCTGGCCGACGCCAAGATCGGCACCTTCGTCACCGTCCTGGCCTTCTGCGGCGTCGCAGTGTGCAGCGTCCTCGCCTTCCAGCGCACATGGAAGAGCTTCACCGCCCGCCGCCCGGCCGGCCAGGCCAACGACAACCAGAGCCTCTACGCGGTCGGCTTCATCGGCGCCCTGCTCGCCTATTTCGTCCGCTCGCTCACCGAAGCCCCCGGCGAGGCCTTGCACCGCAGCGAGTACGAGGCGGCCCGCGCCCGCCAGGCGTCCCGCCGAAGCACCGGCGCGAAGCCCAAGCGCAGGCCCAAGCGCTGACGCAGGTCAGAGGGCGACGCCCGCGCCCGACCAAGCCACCACGGAGCCCCCAGCCGCTGACGCAGGTCAGAAGGTGACGGCCACGCCGATCTGGGCCGGGCGGGGCCTGCGGAGCAGCTTGCGGGAGAGGTCGGTCAGCCGGACCAGCACGTATTTGCGGGCCAGCAGCCGCCGCGCCGCATCCGTTCCCGCCTCGTCCAGCAGGCGTGCCGTGCCCTCGACGGTGGCGGCGCCCGGGGTGACCTGGCCGCGGACGTTGCACACCGCGACCTGCACGCGGCCACCGTTCCTGATCCGCTTGACCTTGCCGCTGCCGGACCCGGTCCAGAAGACCAGCTCACGGTCGGAGACGGCGTACCAGACGGCCGTGGGGACGCCCGTACCGTCCCGCCGGTAGGTGGTGACGCTCACGTACTTGCCGCGCCGCAGTGCGGCCAGTGCGTCCGAGCCGCTGAGGGGGGTCACGCCCCCGATACTAGGGCTCACCGCAGCAGGGCGAGCGCCGTGTCCCACAACCGCTCGGCATTGCCCGGGTCGAGGGCGAAGGGCGCGACGCCGCCGCCGAAGAGCGGCGGGGCCTGGTCGAGCAGGGCCGCCTCGTCGCCGTCCTCGAAGTAGCGCCCGCCGACCCCGTCGAGCAGCGGTGACGCGGCCAGCAGCACGGAGGTGGCGGCGCCCTGTGCCGCGGACTTGCGGCGCTCGGGCGGAGTGCGCAGGCCACCGGTGTGCCGCTGGAGGTTGGTGGCGATGGCACCGGGATTCACGGCGTTGGCGAGGATGCCGTCACCGGCCCAGCGCCTGGTCGCCTCGACGGCGAGCAGCACGTCGGCCGTCTTGGATTCCCCGTAGGCGCCCAGCGGCTGGTACGGCCGGAAGCGGTGGTCGAGGTCGTCGAAGACCACCGGGGCGTAGAGGTGGGCGTTGGAGCTGAGCGACACGACGCGGGCGCCGCCGGCCCGGGCGAGCGCCGGGTGCAGGGCGGTGGTGAGCGCGAAGTGGCCGAGGAAGTTGACGGCGAACTGCAGCTCGCGGCCCTGCGGGGTGCGGGTGAGTTCGGGCAGCGCCATGATCCCGGCGTTGTTGACCAGTATGTGCAGCGGCCCGTCCCAGCCGGCCGCGAAGTCGCGGACGGAGCCGAGGTCGGCGAGGTCGAGGCGGCCGACGCCGACCCGGGTGCTGCCGGTGGACCCGGCGATCTCCGCGGCCGTATGCCGCCCGGCTCCGACGTCCCTTACGCCGAGCACGACCTCGGCGCCCGCCGCGGCCAGCGCGCGGGCGGTCTCGGTGCCCAGACCCGAGGTGGCCCCGGTGACGAGCGCGCGGCGCCCGGTCAGGTCGAGTCCCGCCAGCACCTCGCCGGTGGTGGAGGCGAAGCCGAACGGAGTGGTCAGCCGCGTCTTCGAAGGAGTGAGTGCGTTCATACGTCCGAGGATGCGCGTCCCGGTCACGGTGAGTAAGACCCCGCCGACACCGGTACCCGCAGGGACAGGCTGCGGGCCGCACGCGGCCGTACCCCGGGCTTACGGTGGAAAGGTGGCGACCGCAAGCAGACTCGGCGACTATCTCCGCGCCCGCCGTGAACGCGTCCGACCCGCCGACGTGGGGCTTCCCGAGGGCGGCCGGCGCCGGGTGCCGGGGCTGCGCCGGGAGGAGGTCGCGTTGCTCGCGGGCATCAGCGTGGAGTATTACCTGCGGCTCGAACAGGGCCGCGACCAGCACCCCTCGCACCAGGTGCTGGCCGGCATCGCCCGCGCCCTGCGGCTCAGCACCGACGAGGAGCGCTATCTCACCGCGCTGGCCGCCGCGCCCCCGGCCTCCCGCCGCAGGTCCGCCCGGCCCGAGCGGGTCAGCCCCGAGGTGCGGACGCTGATCGACAACTGGACCACCACTCCCGCCCTGGTCCACGGCCGCTACATGACGACGCTGGCCGCCAACGCCATGGCCGTCGCCCTGAGCCCCTTCTTCGCGCCCGGCGTGAACACGCTGCGTGCGGCCTTCCTGGAACCCGCGATGCGCGACTTCTACCGTGACTGGGACGCCATGACCGCCAAGGCCGTCGCCTATCTGCGCTCGATCATCGGCGCCACCGACGACCCGCGCCTGGCCGAACTGATCGGCGGGCTGAGCCTGCGCAGCGACCGCTTCCGTACGCTGTGGGGCCGCCAGGACGTGCGCCAGAAGACCAGCGGCGTCACGCTGCTCCAGCATCCGCAGGTCGGCCCGCTCGACCTGCACTACGAGAAGCTGGCGCTGCCCTCCGCGCCCGGCCAGATGCTCATCACCTACCACGCCGAGCCCGGCTCGCCCTCGTACGAACGCCTCCAGTTGCTGGCCCACCTGACCACGCAGCGGGGAAGCGGCGAGGCCACGTCCGAACCCGCGCACATTGGCACGGCGCCGCATATGGCGACGGGTCCGCACGCTGCCTCGGCTCGGCACAGTGCGACGCCTTCAGACGGGGATGCGGCTCCGCACGCCCCTGCGGGGGCGGCGCCGACCGCCGCCGACGCCCCATCCCGGCGGTAGCCGCTACTTGCGGGCCGCCCCGACCACGCCGACCGCACCCACCACGGCCGCGACCACGGCGCCGTGCCACAGCCCGGTCCATATGGTGCTGAAGAAGCCCTGGCTGGTCAGCAACTGCCGGATCACCATGTCGCTGAGGAACATCAGCGCGGCCGGAACCGCCGCCACCTGCCACGGGTGCGAGCGCGCCCAGCGCCTGATGCGGCGGTCGCGGCCCGAGCCGTGCGAGGAATAGCCGAGCACCGCGCCCGAGCCGCCCACGCAGAAGAAGAGCAGCGCGGCGACCGAGATCGCGCCGGACAGGATGCCCAGGCCGAAGTGCCCGTGCACCAGGTGCAGTGCCAGCGACACGCCCCCGCCGAGCGCGCCGACCACTGCCGCGGGCCGCCATGGGCCGAGGGTCGCGGAGGCCACGGCCAATTGCCGCTTCTCCGCGCCGGAAACAGCGATTTCACGGGATGAACGACTCATACCGCAACACTCCTCCGCGACCGGCGGGAACGCCATAGGGGATGACCCTGACGTGCCCCTCATGCCCCGCCCGGCCCTCTCCTACCAGCTCGCGGAGCGGCTCTCCGAGCGTCCGTACTCCGCCGCGCCGGCCGTTCCGAGCGCGACTGCGCCGCCCCGCGTGCCCCCGGCGACCAGTGCCGCCGTGCCGGCCGCCGGCCGGTCCCGTCCGTCGTCGTGCGTCCTGCACTGGGCCGGTCGTACGCCGGTGCCGGGGTACGGCGCCAGCACCGCTGTGATCTCCCGGCCTGGCCGCCGGGCGAGCGTGCCCGCGCGGCCCAGTCCCCGGGGGCGACCGGAGCACACGGCTTGACGTGAGCGCGCCGCGAGGTGTTTATTCACCGCATGATGAATAAACACCCGGAACCCGCGGTGGAGGCGTCCGGCCTCCGCGTCCTCCGCGGTGGCCGCACCGTGCTCGACAACCTCGCCTTCACGATCCCGCGCGGCAGAATCACCGGCCTGCTCGGGCCGAGCGGCTGCGGCAAGTCCACCCTCATGCGGGCCGTCGTCGGCTCCCAGGCGCACGTCACCGGCACCCTCACCGTCCTCGGCCGCCCCGCGGGCCACCGCGACCTGAGGCCCAGGGTCGGCTACGTCACCCAGGCGCCGTCCGTCTACACCGACCTGACCGCCAGGCAGAACCTCGACTACTTCGCCGCCGTCCTCGGCATCCCCCGCCGCGACCGCCCCACGCACGTGGACCGCGCCCTGCGCGACGTCGACCTCACCTCGCACGCCGACGCGCTGGCGGGGAATCTGTCCGGCGGCCAGCGCGGCCGGGTCTCGCTCGCCGCCGCCCTGCTCGGCGACCCCGAATTCCTCGTGCTCGACGAGCCCACCGTCGGCCTCGACCCCGTGCTGCGCCGCGACCTTTGGCAGCTCTTCCACCGCCTCACCGACGAGCGCGGCGCGACCCTCCTGGTCTCCTCCCACGTCATGGACGAGGCCGAACGCTGCCACCGCCTGCTGCTGCTCCGCGACGGCCGGCTGCTCGCCGACGGCACTCCCGACGCGCTGCGCCGCGGCACCGCGACCGACACCGTCGAGGAGGCCTTCCTCCACCTGGTCGACCAGGCCGACGCCGCCGAACCCCGTACGCCGGACCCCGCCGCCGCCGAACCCCGTACTCTTGCCGCCGCGCCCACGGAGGCGACCCCGCGATGAACCCCGCCCGTACCCTCGCCACCGCCCGCCGGGTCCTGCGCCAGCTCAGCCACGACCCGCGCACCATCGCCCTGATGCTGGTGGTGCCCTGCGTCCTGCTGACGCTGCTCACATACGTCTTCGACGCCAGCCCGCGCACCTTCGACTCCGCCGGCGCGTCCCTGCTCGGCATCTTCCCGCTGATCACGATGTTCCTGGTCACGTCCATCGCCACGCTGCGCGAACGCACCTCGGGCACCCTGGAGCGCCTGCTGTCCATGCCGCTGGGCAAGGCCGACCTGCTCGTCGGCTACGCCCTCGCCTTCGGCGCGGTCGCCGTCGTCCAGGCCGCACTCGCCACCGGGCTGACGTCTCTGGCTCTCGGCCTCGACGTGTCCGGCTCCGCCTGGCTGCTGCTGCTCATCGCGCTGGCCGACGCCTTCCTCGGCACCGCGCTCGGCCTGTTCGTCAGCGCCTTCGCGGCCAGCGAATTCCAGGCGGTGCAGTTCCTGCCCGCCGTCCTGCTCCCGCAACTGCTCCTGTGCGGCCTGTTCGTACCGCGCGGCGACATGCAGCCGGCGCTGTCCGGCGTGTCCGACGCCCTGCCGATGTCGTACGCCGTCGACGGCATGAGCCAGGTCGTCCACCACACCGGCGTCACCGGCGACTTCGTACGCGACCTCGCCGTCGTCGCCGGGAGCGCGCTGCTCGCCCTCGCGCTCGGCGCCGCCACCTTGCGCCGCCGTACGGCGTGACCACCGGGGCCGTCGCCATTAGCGGCATCATGGGGCCATGACCCAGCAGAAAGTCGCCGTCCTCGGCACCGGAAAAATCGGCGAGGCCCTGCTCTCCGGCATGATCCGCGCCGGATGGGCACCCGCCGACCTCCTCGTCACCGCCCGCCGCAAGGACCGGGCCGAGGAACTGCGCGCCCGCTACGGCATCGAGCCCGTCGACAACGCCGAGGCGGCCAAGTCCGCCGACACCCTCATCCTGACCGTCAAACCCCAGGACATGGCGGCGCTGCTCGACGAACTCGCCCCGCACGTCCCGGCCGACCGCCTCGTCATCAGCGCCGCCGCGGGCATCCCCACCGCCTTCTTCGAGGAGCGCCTCGCCGCGGGCACCGCCGTTGTCCGGGTCATGCCCAACACCCCGGTCCTCGTGGACGAGGGCATGTCCGTGATCTCCGCCGGACGGTACGCCGACGAGTCCCACCTCGCCCGCACCGAGGCGATCTTCCAGCCGGTCGGCAAGACGCTGCGGGTCCCGGAGAAGCAGCAGGACGCCGCCACCGCGCTGTCCGGCTCGGGACCCGCCTACTTCTACTACCTGGTCGAGGCCATGACCGACGCCGGCATCCTGCTCGGCCTGCCCCGCTCCCAGGCCCACGACCTCATCGTGCAGTCCGCCATCGGCGCCGCCGTGATGCTCCGCGACAGCGGCGAACACCCGGTCAAGCTCCGCGAGGCCGTCACCTCCCCGGCCGGTACGACGATCAACGCGATCCGGGAGCTGGAGAAGCACGGCGTCCGCGCGGCCATGCTGGCCGCACTGGAGGCGGCCCGCGACCGCAGCCGCGAGCTGGCCTCCGGCGTCTGAGCCCCAGCGGTCCGGCGGGTCCGGTCGGCCCTGAGGCCGGACCCGCCGGACTCCCGGGGACGCGGCTCACGTCGGCGGCAGCAGCCCCATCGCCCGGTAGGCCGCGTCCACGGTCGGCCGGGCGAGGGCCCGCGCCTGCGCCGCCCCCTCCCGCAGCACCCCGTCGACATAGCCCGGGTCGGCGCTCAGCTCGGCGTGCCGTGCCCGGACCGGACGCAGCAGCTCCACCACCGCCTCGGCCGTATCCCGCTTCAGCACACCGAAGCCGAGCCCGCCCGCGTCGTAGTCCGCCGCCAGCGCCGCCGGCTCCTTGCCCGTGCAGGACGCCAGGATCTCCAGCAGATTCGCCAGCCCCGGCCGCGCCGCCCGGTCGTAGCCGACCCCCGGCTCGCTGTCGGTGACCGCCCGCATCAGCTTCTTGGTGACCACGTCCGGCTCGTCCAGCAGATAGACGATCCCGGCCGTCGCGTCATGCGACTTCCCCATCTTCGACGCCGGGTCCTGCAGATCCATCACCCGCGCCGCCACCGCCGGCGCCGTGGCCCGCGGAATGACGAACGTCCCGCCGTACCGCTGGTTGAACCGCTCCGCCAGATCCCGGGTCAGCTCCACATGCTGCGTCTGGTCCTCCCCGACCGGCACCTCGTCGGCCCCGTACGCCAGGATGTCCGCCGCCATCAGCACCGGATACGTCAGCAGCGACAGCCGCACGCTCTGTCCCGCGGCCTGCGCCCGCGCCGACTTCTCCTTGTACTGGATCATCCGCCGCATCTCCCCGTCCGAGGCGACGCACTCCAGCAGGTACGAGAGCCGCGCGTGCTCGTCCACATGGCTCTGCACGAACACCGTGCACACCTGTGGATCGAGCCCCGTCGCGAGCAGCAGGGTCACCGCCTGCCGGCTCAGCCGCCGTACCCGCGCCGGATCGTGCTCGACGGTGAGCGCGTGCAGGTCCACCACGCAGAACAGCGACTCCGCCCGGTGCTGGTCCTCCTCCGCCCACCGCCGCAG